>DAMDCT010000010.1:36190-41052 GCA_032091455.1 Oscillospiraceae bacterium
GTCTGCATTTCCGCTTTCAAAGGATTCTTTTACGCAATGTGTCATATGTGCATGGATAATTTCTTTATTAACTTTTCGCAATATTGAACTGGTTGCAAGAATTTGATTTGATATATCTATACAATAACGATCATCCTCAACCATTTTTATTATCCCATCAAGTTGACCCCTTGCCGTTTTCAATAGTTTAGTTATTTGTGCAGTTTCAGCTTTCATTGTGTCATCATTCCTTTCGAAGTTAATATATTTATCTACATTATGTTTACAACTTCGTATCCAGCATCTGTGATTGTTTTAATAAGAATATCGTCTGAAATCTCATTAGTAAGAGTAACTGTTGCAGTTTTAGCCTCAAGGTCTACTGTTGCATGGACTCCTTCAAGAGCGTTCAAAACTGACTCAACCCTCGAACTACAGTGACTGCATGACATTCCATTAATTGTGATTGTCTTTTTCATAAAATAATCCCCTTTTTCTTCGTTTGTATTAGTTTCAATCATATTGTTTGTATCTTGTGAATGATCAATAGATGTATTTTTTAAAAGCTTTGGCTTGAAAAATTTTAGCCTTAATGCATTTGAGACAACACATATTGAGCTTAAACTCATAGCACCCGCTGCAAACATGGGGTTTAATTTCCAATGTAGCAGTACATAAAATACACCTGCGGCTAAAGGAATTCCCAAAACGTTGTAAATTAATGCCCAAAATAGATTTTGCTTTATATTTCTAATTGTTGCTTTACTTAGCCTGATTGCAGTAACAGCATCTAATAAGTCGCTTTTCATAAGAACAATATCAGCTGATTCAATTGCAATATCTGTGCCTGCGCCTATTGCAATTCCGACATCAGCACGAGCGAGTGCAGGGGAGTCATTAATACCATCGCCAATCATTGCAACTTTCTTGCCACTCTCCATAATTTTGCGAACATGAAGTTCCTTATCTTGTGGCATAACTTCTGCTTGTACAGCTTCAATTCCAATCATGTCTTTTATTGCATTAGCAGTTTGCTTGTTATCACCAGTTAGCATAATTGTATTAATGCCCATTGATTTAAACTGTTCTATTGCAAGTTTGCTTGACGATTTAACAGTATCCATAACAGCTATAATTCCAATTAATTGTGTGGAAGTTGCAAAATAAAGTGGAGTTTTTCCGCTCAGTGCAAGCTCGTTTGCAACTGATTCGTACTTAACTACGTTTATACCATTTTCTTTTAATAGCTTCATATTTCCAGCAAGGTACTTAATTCCTTCTATTTCTCCTGTTATGCCTTGTCCTGTAATTGATGAAAAGTTAGTAATACTAGAGACATTAATATTTTTTTCTTTTGCTTTTAGAATAATAGCTTCTGCAAGTGGATGTTCTGATGAATTCTCCAAACTTGCTGCTATATGCAATAAATCGTCACTTTTTATACCGTTATAGCACATAATATCCGTAACTGAAGGCTTTCCCTCTGTTATTGTGCCTGTCTTATCTAAAACAACAGTATCAATATCATGCAACGTTTCTAAACTCTCAGCAGATTTAATTAAAATCCCATTTTGTGCGCCTTTTCCGGTTGCAACCATAATAGCAGTAGGGGTTGCTAGTCCTAATGCGCATGGACAGGATATGACAAGCACTGCAATTCCTATTGAAATTGCAAATTCAAATGGATACCCAACTAATAACCAGACGATAGTTGCAATGAATGATATTGCAATTACTATTGGGACAAAAACACTACTAACTTTATCGGCAAGTTTAGCAATTGGCGCTTTTGATGAACTTGCTTCTTCAACAAGTCGAATAATTTGAGATAGTGTCGTATTGTCACCAACTTTTGTCGCACGCATTTTAAAATAGCCTAATTTATTGATTGAGCCCCCTGTTGCCTTATCACCGACTGTCTTTTCTACGGGGATACTTTCACCAGTAAGTGCAGATTCGTCCACTGATGAGTTACCATCAGTGATAACCCCATCAACAGGAACAGTCTGCCCTGGTTTTACAATAATAATATCACCAATTACAAGTTCGTCAACTGAAACTTCTAATTCCATGTCATCACGAAAGATTAGTGCTGTTTTTGGTGCAAGATTAATCAGCTTTGTAATTGCATCTGAAGTTTTACCTTTTGCTTTTGTTTCAAAGTACTTGCCAAGTGTAATTAATGAAAGTATCATTGCGGCCGATTCAAAGTATAAATCCATTGAATATTGGTGAACCATTTTTGCGTCGTTGTAGCCAAACCCAATACCTATCTTGTATATTGCGTATACACCATAAAGCATAGCAGCGGTACATCCAATTGCAATAAGTGAGTCCATATTAGGCGAGCCTTTAAATAGTGTTTTAAATCCCGTTTTAAAGTATTTAAAGTTTACATAGATAATTGGCAATGACAAAAGAAACTGCGTTAGCGCAAATGTCAATGAATTCGCATGACCGACAAAAAAGCTTGGCAATGGAATTCCAAGCATTCCTCCCATTGAAATATATAGTAGTGGGATTAAAAATGAAAATGATATGATGAGCCTAAGTTTCATTTGCTTTATCTCATCTTGAACAGCAGTTGCGTTACTTGAACCTTTTTGCGTCGTTGCTTCAGTAGATGAAAATGCATTATAGCCTGAATTTTGTACTACTTTAATTATTTTATTCTCATCTGTAATTGTATCATCATAGTTTACAATCATATTGTTGTTTAATAAATTTACAGAAACACTAATGACGCCGTCAGCTTTACCAACGGCTTTTTCAACGTGAGATGAACATGCAGAACAAGTCATGCCAGTTACATTGAATTTTTTCTTATCCATAGTTACCTCCCTTATATACATACACCCAAGTGGGGGTGTATGTATATTGTATCGCAATAAACTAATATAGTCAATAGTATTATTGGTGTAAATAGAAAAATAATTCTAATAAGCTATTTTATCTAAGCTTTTAGTTTGTTGAGAAAATTATAATATATGCTATAATTAATATAATATTAAAAATGAAAGGGAAGGTCTTAGTTATGGAAAAAATCAAACTAGGCAAATATCGTCATTTTAAAGGGAATTATTATGAGGTTATAGGTGTTGCAAAACATTCAGAAAATTTAGAAGAAATGGTTGTTTATAAAGCTATGTATGGCGAGTGTGGATTGTGGGTAAGACCAATAAAAATGTTTAATGAAACCATAATGCGTGACGGTGAAAATATAAAACGTTTTGAATATGTTGGAGAATGCCGTTAAATTCTATAAATTATTTAATAAGAAAGGCAAATGTAATATGACATATAATCTCTTAAATTGGACAATGCCTGACTATCAAAATCTAGTTGAGCATTTAAAAGACATATCAGATGAAAAATATAAAAACTTTCACCAAAGACTAGTGCCAAATGTTGAAAACCTGCTTGGTGTACGAATGCCCAAATTGCAATCACTTTCAAAAGAGATTACAAAAGGGAATTGGCAAGAATATTTATCAGTTTCAGCTAATTTTTCTAATTGCTTTTATGAGGAAATTATGCTTAAAGGTCTTGTAATAGGTAATATAAAGGCAAATATTGAAACCGTTATGCCGTTAATTGCAGGCTTTGTTCCAAAGATAAATAACTGGGCTATATGTGATTGCTTTTGCTCAAACCTTAAAATAACCAAGAAGAATAATCAAGCAGTGTTTGAATTTATTCAGACGTATTTACAATCACAAAATGAATTTGAACTTAGATTTTTAATTGTAATGCTAATGGATTATTTTATTGATGATGAGCATATTGATATGATTATTAATATTTATGATGGAATTAAACATGATGGTTATTACGTAAAAATGGCAGTTGCTTGGGGGCTGTCGGTCTGTTATGTAAAACAGGAAAAAAAGACAATGAAATATTTAAATAATAATAATCTTGATGATTTTACATATAACAAGGCGTTACAAAAAATAATAGAATCTAATCGAGTAACAACTGAGCAAAAGTCATTAATTAGACAAATGAAACGAAAATAAAAGTAAAAGTGCAGTTCACTATGAACTGCACTTTTACCATGAAGACTAATCTTCTAATATGTGACCATCTGTAGAGATAGTAACTATCTGCCAAGGAATCATTTTTTCGCTTGCTTTTAGTGCAGTTATTACAGCGTTTGAGAGACCACCGCAACATGGTACTTCCATTCTGACAACAGTAACACTCTTAATATTATTTGACTTTAATATTGCTGTAATCTTTTCAGAATAGTCACCCTCGTCTAGTTTTGGACATCCAATAAGAGTTACCTTGTTTTTAATAAACTTATTATGAAAATCTCCATATGCAAAGGCTGAACAATCAGCAGCAATTAGTAAATGAGCATTGTTAAAATAAGGTGCATTGACTGGAACAAGCTTTAATTGAACAGGCCATTGATTTAACATTGAAGGCATTTCAGTAGTTATGTTATAATCTTTTACTACTGATTTGTTTTCATGTGCTCTGTTTAATGTTTTTGATTGCGTACCAGGACAGCCACACGCTAGTTTTTCAGGCTGATTCTTTCCTTTGTTGCTTCTAACAGCATCTTCATCAAAGGCTAATGCCTCTCTTTGCTCGAATGTGATTGCATTTGTTGGGCAAACAGGTAAGCAGTTGCCAAGACCATCACAATAATCATCCCTTAAAAGTTCAGCCTTTCCATCCACCATTCCAATTGCACCCTCGTGGCATGCATTTACGCATAAACCACAGCCAACACATTTTTCTTTGCCTATTGTTATAATATTTCTTAACATAATAATTCTCCTCATAATATATATCTATTGTTTTTGTTATTGATTTGATGAACTTAGTATAGTATAATTAAAATGTAATTTCAGTTGCAATTGCAACAAGGA
>DAMDCT010000010.1:41255-44855 GCA_032091455.1 Oscillospiraceae bacterium
AATTATTTCAGGCAATGTTCAAATTTCAAAAGAAAATGTTAATGGAGATAAAACTATTATTACTGAATTATCAGAATCAGATGTATTTGCAGAAACATTTGTGTGCGCAGGAATACAGACAAGCCCAGTTAATGTGGATGCTTCAAGTGATTGTGAGGTTATGTTTGTTGATTTTAAACGAATGATAACAAGTTGTAATAATGCGTGTAGTTTTCATGCAAAGCTTATCGAAAACATGTTAAGACTTGTTGCTAATAAAAACATGTTTTTAAGCCAAAAAAATGAGTTTTTATCCTGTCGCTCAATTCGTGAGAAGTTAATGTCATATTTATATTTTGAAATGAAGAGAATGGGCTCTAAGAGTTTTGACACAACATTTTCAAGACAAGAACTTGCAGATTATTTGTGTGTTGATCGTAGCGCAATGTCAAGGGAGTTATGCAAAATGCGAGATGAGGGAATTATTAAGTTTGAAAAAAGTAAATTAATTATACTTAATGTATTTAATTATAATAGGATATTTTACATTAAGAAATAAGAAAGGTATGACATAATTATGAGCGATAAGGATTTATTAGAAAAACGAATAATCCAATATAAATGGATTGATGAGTATTGTTTGAACAAAATAGGTGCTGAAAAAGACTTTAAGGTTGAATGGCAATGGACAAGGTATATGATTAATAGCAAACTATTTGCAGCTGTATGTAGTTATAGCGATGATAGACCAATAATATCATTGAAATGTGAGCCTTTGTTCGGTCAATTAATGCGTGAACAATATGAGGATATTATAGCAGGATATTATATGAATAAGGAACATTGGAATTCAGTTTTTCTAGACAAAGATGTACCAGACAGCGTAATAAAAGAAATGATTGACATGTCATACAATCTTATTTTTAAAGGGCTTACAAAGAAAGCACAAAAAGAAATAACTGGATAATATTTGTTTTAACGAGGGAACTTTAATGATTCTCTCGTTTTTCATTTTAAAAAATCACGGATTTTTATATTGACATGAATAAATAATAGTGTTATATTGTATATATAGTGTATATACAATATAACCAAAAGAGGTGCAATGTGGACTTATTAATAAGCAATTCAAGCGGGAAACCAATATATGAGCAAATCACAAGTCAAATAAAAAATATGATAATAAGCGGTTGTCTAAATGAGGGTGATGCTTTGCCTTCAATGAGATTATTAGCAAAGGAATTGAGAATAAGTGTTATTACAACAAAGCGTGCCTATGAGGATTTAGAAAGAGATGGATTTATAGAAACAGTTACAGGGAAGGGAAGTTTTGTTGCTAGAAAAAATATTGAGTTTATTAAAGAGCAACAATTAAAGGTTTGTGAGGAATACCTACAAAAGGCAGTTGACACGGCAAAGCAAAGTTCAATTTCATATGACGAGCTTAAAGGCGTACTAGAAGTATTATTTAGGGAGGATTAATTTTATGACACAATATAGTCTTGTAGTTGACAATGTATCAAAAAAGTATAAAGACTTTAAATTGGATAATGTAAGTTTTGAGCTACCTAAGGGTAGCATTATGGGTTTTATCGGAGAGAATGGAGCAGGAAAATCAACTACTATTAAGGCAATACTTAACTTGATTAATAGGGAAAGTGGCACAATTAGTGTGTTTGGGCTTGATAATATAAAAGATGAAAAACAAATAAAAGAGGATATTGGCATTGTCTTAGATGAAAGCAATTTCCCAGATAATTTAACCCTAAAAAACATCTCACTTATCTTTAAAAATATTTATAAAAGCTGGGATGATGATGTTTATTACAGCTATACAAAACGCTTTAGTTTACCAAATGATAAGATAATAAAGGAATACTCAAGGGGAATGAAAATGAAGCTTGCAATAGCCACAGCACTTGCACATAAGCCAAAACTTTTAATCCTCGATGAAGCAACAAGCGGATTAGACCCAGTTGTTCGTAATGAGATATTAGATGTTTTTCTGGATTTCATACAAGATGAGGAACATTCAATTCTTGTATCATCACATATAACAAGTGATTTGGAGAAAATCGCAGATTATATTACATTTATTCATCAAGGCAAAATTGTTTTTTCTAAATCAAAAGATACATTGCTTTATGAATACGGCATATTGAAATGCAAATCTGAAGATTTTAATTTGATTAATAAATCAGATATTATGGCATATAAAAAGAATGATTTTTCATATGAAATTCTTATTAATAATAAGGAGAATGCAAGAAAAAAATATAGCAACTGTGTGATTGACAATGCAAGCTTAGAGGATATAATGCTATTGTTAGTAAAGGGGGAAAGAGTATGAAAGGGTTAATTATTAAAGATATACTTAATCTTAAAAAACAAGCTAAAATAATGTTATTTTTCATTTTGTTTTATGGAGTAATGAGTTTTGCTACAAAAGATTCAAATATGGCGACTTTCATACTTGTTTTAATGTTATCAATGATGGTGATTACTTCGTTTGCGTATGATGATGTTGCAAAGTGGGATAAATACGCCCTATCTATGCCGATTACGAGAAAAGAGGCAGTAGCTAGTAAGTATGTTTTAATGGTAATTTCTAATATTTTTGGAGCTGTTTTATCGATTTTAATGAGTCTAGTGACAGGCACATTGTTAAAGACATTAAATGTTAAAGACATGCTATTATTTACAGGAAGTGCAGTTGGTGTGTCAATTATTTTTATAAGTATTATAATGCCACTTATATATAAATTTGGTGTGGAAAAGGCAAGACTAATGGTTTTTATAGTAGTCGCAATCCCTATGCTTATTGGATTTCTAGTTGCTAATAGCGGAATGAACCCTCCATCAGATGATGTAGTAAAAGGACTTATCTACGCTTCACCAATTTTTGCGATTTTAATTGTGGCTATATCATATATGATTTCATGTAAAATATATATGAATAAAGAAATGTAAACTAACAGAGCAAACAAAAGGCTACATTCTAGTGTGAATGTAGCCTTTCGTTTGTTTGTAACTATATTTTATATTCTGCATCAATTAGTAACTTGCGTATATTGTCTACTGATAAACCACGATTATTCTCAGTCTCTGATATAACATCTCTTGGATTTGCACCAACTTCGGCATACAACTGATTTACCCCACAAATTAAACTCATTGGAGTTGTTTCGTGTGCGTTCATTGCCCTAGTTGGACGTGTTACTATTCTAGTAACTGCTGCAACCTTAGTTAGTTCAACAGATGATATTTGAACGCTTTCACATAATGGAGTACCTTTTACCGCAATTCTTCTCATAACTGCCATAACGCCAATACTATAATCTCTAGCACGAAGCATTTCATCAGCAATTTCATCATAGCCATGCTCAGGGCCAATAGGTTCAACGCAATAATATAATTCTAAATCAGCTTTTTTAATTGCATCTAAAGTTTTAATTCTAGTTGAGGAATTAACAGTTGTATCAATTCCTTCTCTTAATCGGTTTATATGATATACACCTGTAAAGCCTGCTTCTTTAAGTTTTTTCGCTATATCATAATCAAAATCCCCGATATTTGCAACAAGTCTTATATTGTTAGGCAAAATAGATTTTACTTGCTTTC
>DAMDCT010000010.1:44865-45525 GCA_032091455.1 Oscillospiraceae bacterium
GTCTATAAATTGATTTATAGAATAGTCGGCAGTTGTCATTAGAAATAAATCATCTATGCCTTCATTAATAAGAGTCTTTGCTTCAGATAATATTGAATTTATATCTTTTTTCCACACACTATCCATAGAATAGTGGCTTTTGCCCATAGAGCAAAATTTGCAATCTACAGAACATGGTTCAGCATTTAAGCCAATTTGCGCAAAAATATACCCCTTATCTTTAAATTCAGAATGGGTCATTTCATTTGCTAGTGATATAAGTTTGTAAAAATCATCTGAATTATTTTTGGTTTGTAATAGAATTATGGCCTCTTCTTTGGAAAGCAATATGCCGTCTTTTGCACGGTCTAGTATCTGTGTTATAGTCATTCGTTACATCCCCCATATTTATAGTACTGTTTAATAATAATTATAACAAAAAACGATTATGGGATATTGTATAATGTAGTTATTATATGAAAAAATATAACACTATTAAACTAAAAGCAAGATACCACCGATTATTTATCAGTGGCATCTTGCTTTTTAAAAGGTTTATTCCACAGTTACTGATTTTGCGAGATTACGAGGTTTGTCAACGTCACATCCACGAAGTACAGAAGTGTAGTATGCAAATAATTGCAATGGCACAACGGCTAAAAGAGGTGTGAATAAATCCTC
>DAMDCT010000010.1:45535-46038 GCA_032091455.1 Oscillospiraceae bacterium
CCTCAATGTCAGGTATGCGTATAACATATTCAGCAATATCTTCAGAAAATTCAGCTGTATCTGAGCAAAGTAATAATACTTTAGCGCCTCTTGCTTTAACTTCTTTGATGTTACCAATCATTTTTTCTACTAGTTCACTTTGTGTTGCGAGTGCAACAACTGGCATGTTTTTTTCTACAAGAGATATTGAACCATGTTTAAGCTCACCAGCAGCATATGCTTCAGAGTGAATATATGATATTTCTTTAAGCTTTAATGAGCCCTCTAGAGATAGTGCAGAGTCAAGACCTCTACCGATAAAGAATAAATCCCTTGCGTTTTGGAACTTACTTGCACAGTATTTACAGTTTTCAGAATTCTCTAGTACCTTTTCAACAAATACTGGTATACCCATAAGCCTTTCACAAAGTTTAATTGCATATGCTTTATCAATTGCGTTTTTGGCAAGACCAAGCTTGAACGCAATTAAATACATAATAGCTACTTGAACTGAGTACGCTTTT
>DAMDCT010000010.1:46050-47006 GCA_032091455.1 Oscillospiraceae bacterium
CAACTGCAAGTGTGTGAACACCTTTTGATTTAGCCAAGCGAAGGGCTGCTAGAGTGTCAGCAGTTTCACCAGATTGAGAAATGATTATTGCTAAGTCATTCCTGTGTAAAATAGGGTCACGATAACGGAATTCAGACGAAATATCTACATTAACATTGACACGCACAAGCTTTTCAATTAGATATTTACCAATCATTCCAGCATGCATAGCCGTACCACATGCGACAATATGAATGTTATCTATATTTGCAAGAATTTCATCACTTAAAAATTCATCACCAAAGTTAGGCAATCCGTCAATTATTCTTGGTGAAATTGTATCACGAATAGCTTTTGGCTGTTCATATATTTCTTTAAGCATGAAATGAGGGTATCCACCCTTTTCAGCAGCTTCAATATCCCATGTAGCTGTAAATACTTCTTTTTTTACAGGCTCACCATCTAAGTCAAGAACTTGAACATTATCTTTTTCTAGTATAACTAATTCATTTTCATTTAACATGTAGTAATTACGAGTATACTTTAAAATTGCAGGAATATCTGATGCAATAAAGTTTTCATGCTCGCCAAGTCCAACAACCAAAGGGCTATCTTTTTTTACAGCAAATATTTTATTAGGAAAATCTCTAAAAATAACACCAAGAGCATAAGAACCTTTAATTTTCTCCAGAGATTTTTTTAGAGCAAATAATGGGTCGCCTTTGTAGTAATAATCAAGCATTATAGCCACAGCTTCGGTATCTGTTTCAGAAAGGAAAGTATAACCTTTTCTAATCATTCTCTCTCTTATTTGAACATAGTTTTCAATAATACCATTATGCACGATTGAAACTCTTTCATTGCCATGTGGGTGAGAGTTAACGTCATTAGGTTCGCCGTGAGTTGCCCAACGTGTATGTCCAATACCACAATGACCTATAGGGCGACCAACTGTATTCATTTTATTTTCTAAGTCG
>DAMDCT010000010.1:47016-47671 GCA_032091455.1 Oscillospiraceae bacterium
TTAGCTTTCACTACTTTTATATCATTGTTTTCAAATACAGCAATTCCTGACGAATCATATCCACGATACTCTAAGTCTCTTAATCCGTTAGTCAAAACTGTTGTGGAGTCTTTTACTCCAACATATCCTACGATACCGCACATATATTAAGCTCCATTCTACCGACTTTATGTCGGCACACAAATATTAATTTTAAATATATAATATTAAATTTTATTTTTGTTTATAGTAATTTTATTGGAAATGAAAATTTGTTTTTGCACTGTTTCTTTGTCGTGCAGTTGCCTGCAAATTTGTAAACAGTTTTACGAACTATACAAGAATTTATATAAATATAAATAATATAATCCGGAATAGTATCCGCCGAATTTTCGATAAACTATTCTCCTCGTTAACCTAAAAATATAGTTTTAGGTCTGGCGCTATATTGACTTTAAAAATCTCACACCTCCCTTTCATAATATGTGAATATTCCTGTACCACCTCCACAATAGTTTGAGCATTAACAAAAACCATTATACTGTTAACTGGTTTTTGTTAATGCTCATTATATAATGATTATATGACATTTGTCAAATTTATCGAAAAGTGTATTTGTAAGGAAATTTTACATACTTACTAGTTTTCATATGATTAAAGATCCCAATTGTTAGTT
>DAMDCT010000011.1:0-455 GCA_032091455.1 Oscillospiraceae bacterium
TCAGGTGTTTGTGCTATCTGAGGTAAAGCCTTAACGTGATTTCTTTCTTCCTCATAATTCATTTTTGCTATATTTTTTGCATGTTCAATATGTTCATGTGTAAAATCAATAATTGTCATTTAAAATCTCCAATCTTCTTATAATGAAGTAAACATTTTGAAAAATCTATTAAAGCTGTAATTTAACCTATTTCTGAAAAGTGTTTTGTGTAAAGCGCAGGGCCACAACCCATATCAATTATTTTGGTTTTTGCCGTTTTGATATTATGGTTGCGAAGACTATCACTTAATGGGGCAGTACCTGTGTACCAAGATATTAATTTTTTTAAAAGTAGTATAAATTTATTTATAATTGTCGTTTCCCTCCAGTTTGTATACTATCTCATCGCTGATTATTTTTCCTGTGTCTTTAAAGCCAAGACTGCTATATAGCTTTCTCGCAACTTCATTCTCAGG
>DAMDCT010000011.1:465-2438 GCA_032091455.1 Oscillospiraceae bacterium
GGTTCAAAGCTTAAAAATATTTCTTTGGTTTTATATTCGTCAAATATTTTATCCGTAATAACTTTTAGTGCTTTCTTTCCATAACCTTTGTTTTGATGATTTTTATCAATCATATATCTTGGAATCCAAACATCATCTTCATCGATATCTGCCCCATACATACAAAATCCAATCATTTCATCATTGTTATAAATTCCATCTGTATGAAAAGTGTTATAAAATTTAGATTGTGCAAGGGAATAAACATTTTGTGCTACAAAGGTTTTCTGTTCATCAAAAACTGTAAGTGCAATGCACTCTTCCCAATTGTCTTTTGTGATAGGTCGTATATTTATATTAGTATTGTTCATAGTTGTTTTCCTCCAAGTTTTTATTGTGTTTTTTGTATTT
Organism: Oscillospiraceae bacterium; assembly: GCA_032091455.1. Classification (GTDB taxonomy): domain Bacteria; phylum Bacillota; class Clostridia; order Oscillospirales; family Ruminococcaceae; genus Paludihabitans. Next base: position 856 of record DAMDCT010000011.1, read on the forward strand.
CACTTTTGATTTTTGTTGTTTTATTTCAGCTACTTTTGCCTTGTTATCACTGAATTTTGCTTCTCGTTTTAGTTGAAGATAATTTTTCCAACGAGATTCATCTAATTCACCACTTGCAATTGCAAGGTTTACTGCACAGCCAGGTTCATTTCCATGCGTGCAGTCGGAGAATTTGCATTTGCATAACAAATCTTCAACATCAGTAAATGCCTCGCCTAGTCCGGTGCTTACATCCCACATCCCAAGTTCACGCATACCTGGTGTATCGATAATCATAACCCCATTTTGGAGTTTAATCAGTTGTCGGTGAGTTGTTGTATGCCGTCCTTTAGAGTCATCCTCACGAATATTATTTACTTTCATAATATCTTCACCAGCAAGTGCGTTGACAAGGCTTGATTTTCCAACACCAGATGAGCCTAAAAATACAATTGTTTTTCTTGGTTTAAGATATTCATTAAGCTGTTCTAAGCCTAGTCCTGTTTTGGCGCTAACCGCAAATATATCAACACCTATTGCAATACTTTCAACTGCAAGAATTTGCTCTGAATAATCGTCAACTAAATCAGCTTTTGTAAGCACAATTACAGGAGTAGCACCACTTTGCCATGCTGAGGTTAAATATCGCTCAATACGCTTAATGTTAAAATCATGGTTTAAAGAAACAATAATAAAAACATAGTCAAAGTTTGCCGCAACTGCTTGCTCTCCCCTTCCAATATCAGGGCTTTTTCTTGTGAACAGTGATTTTCTCTTGCATGTTTTGGCGATTAAACTATCCCCCATTTCATTATATTGCAATAAAACATAGTCACCAACTGTTGGATATAGTTCATTTGTTGAACTATTGTAAAATATGCTGGATTTAAGCTTTGCATTAGTTTCACCATAGCAACATATAACCCCATACAACTCTCTATGAACTGCGGTTACTCGTGCTGGGATATATTCTATATTTTCATCTAATTCTAGTGATGACGCAAATCCATAATCGCTAATATCTATCATTCATTTCCTCCATATACGTGTTTGACTTTTTATTGTTGCTTAATATTAATATCATAAAAACAGCTCCTTTCGAAAAAATATGTAGTTTATAACTGCAGATAATCTGAATAAGGGCAAAGCTTTATAAAAAGACGCAAAAATACCGCAGTAAGTAGCCTTTAAATTGGCTATTAACTGCGGTTTAATCTAAATATGGGTGCAAAAAAAGACCCACCTTGTAGATGTGTCCTGTATAGTTAACAGTATTCACGAAAGGTTACGATAAACGGCACAACCAAATAAGAGCGCATCAATCGCCCAAATAATCAGCTTTGCCCAATATTCAGTTTTAAACCGCAATCACCATTTTAGTGTTTGTCATTTTAAATACATCTCCTTTCAACTGTCTTTTAATAAGATAGTCGTAAAATAAATTTAGTAAAATATCACAATAGTAATCTTTCACTATCGAGTACATAATATCATAACATTAAAATAAATGCAAGCATAATTTGTAATATTGTGGCATGATTATTGGAAAGGGATAAAAATATAATTTTAAAGTCCTTTTTGGTTTTCATTTGAGAAGTAGGTCT
>DAMDCT010000011.1:2448-3076 GCA_032091455.1 Oscillospiraceae bacterium
ATTAAAGAATAAAATATTATGTGAAATGAGGGGAGCCTATGAAATTAACTTCATTGCTTAAGTTTTCAGCATTTGGACTCAGCACAATTTTATTTCGGAGAAAAAAGCAGATTTTAGGAACAGTTATACTAACTGATAAATGCAATCTTTCTTGTAAACACTGTAGCGTTAATAATATTACCTCTGTTATATATCCCTACAAACAAATTAAACAAGAAATGAAAATTCTTTATAATCAAGGCGTTCGTATTTTGTTTTTTTGTGGTGGCGAAACATTTATGTGGGAGGACAGTGGAAAATGTTTAAGGGACTTAGTCATAGAAGCAAAAAGCATGGGGTTTCTAATTGTAAATGTGGTTACAAATGGAACGTTTGAACTTAACTTGCCAGAGGCAGACTTGATTTTGCTTAGTTTAGATGGCTCAAAAGAAAAGCATAATCTTATTCGTGGGGATACATTTGACACTATAATAAACAATATAAATAATTCTAAAGCATCTAATATTTGTTTGTATATGGCGATTAATCAGTTGAATAAAGATGATATAGTTGCAGTAGCAGATATTGCAAAGAAAACAAAAAATGTTAGGGCAGTTTCATTTAATTTTCATACACCGTATAAAGGGAC
>DAMDCT010000011.1:3086-10863 GCA_032091455.1 Oscillospiraceae bacterium
AAGTGCATTTCCTTATATCATACATAATACATTTCATACACCTTGTTATCAATGCGTTGTTATGGAAAACGGCAAACAGTCTATATGTGGAAGATGTATAGACGAAGAAGGGCTATGTGACCAGTGTGGGTATTTCTTTGCCGCTGAATATGCTTTGGTTTTCCGAGGAAATATCAAAGTAATTTTTGACATGCTTTCAACATATTTAAAATATATTTAAGAAAAAATTTTAAAATAAGAGTTTTGCATGAAAGGAACTATATAATGACGTTAACATCTTTAATGCGAATTTATTTAACCCGTTCATTTAAACCTTTTCGATTTGAAAACAAGTATACTAATAATTTAGATTTTAAAAACCAAACCGAACTCGGACTTTATGTACATATTCCGTTTTGTCGCAGTATTTGTAGTTTTTGTCCTTATTGTAAAGTGGTTTATGATCATGAAACCGCCAACAGGTATAAAAGTGCGCTAATAAAAGAAATCGAAATTGTAGGGTCCCAATTAGAAGATAAAAAAACAGTAACTAGTTTGTATTTTGGTGGAGGAACTCCCTCGCTCATGCTTGATGATTTGAAAGATATAATTGATTGTTTGAAAAAATATTTTATCATAACACAGGGGATTGGAGTTGAACTTCATCCTGATGATATTAATAAAAACACATTGAATGTACTTAAAAAATCAGGAGTCACTATGGTTAGCGTCGGTATTCAATCATTTGACGAAAAATGTCTTTGTGCATTAGGAAGAAACGGTTTAGATTTTTGTGGTAAATTGCAACTCGTGAAACAAGCAGGATTTGTCGTTGTTGATGTGGACTTGATATTTGCAATTCCAAATCAAACCCAAGAGGTTTTAAATGAGGACATTGAAAAAGCATTTACTTATGGTGCAACACAAGTGTCAACATATCCATTTATAGATTTTACTTTTGCGGACAACAAGTATAAGCCAATGTCTGAAAAAGTAAAAAAGCAAATGCTTAATAGTATGGCTTGTTATTGTAAAGAAACAAGTAAAGAAAGGACATCTGTCTGGACTTTTGCAAAAAAAGACACAGGCAAATATTCATCTGTTACAAGAGATAATTTCTTAGGGTTTGGTGTGTCGGCAACAACTTTGTTGTGTAAGGAATTTAAGATTAACACTTTCTCAATAGACCACTACGTAGAGCGTGTTAATAATAATCAACTTCCAACATCACTGACTTTATCATTTTCTCAAAGGCAAAGAGCTGCGTACTATTTATTTTGGAGTGCTTATTCCACTAAGATTTATCTTGATAAGTTTAAACAAATGATAGGAAAATCTCTTTTTAAAATGTTTGGATTTGAAATATTTATTTGCCAATTGCTCGGATTTATTAAAAAGGAAAAAGACCATTTTAGATTATCAGATAAAGGAGCATATTATTATCATTTTCTTGAACAAGAATATACTTTAGCTTATATTGATAAAATGTGGAACGTTTCAAGAACAACGGCTTTTCCAAAGGAAATTATTTTGAAGTAATAAAATATTGTCTGAGAATTAACCCCCTAAATTCCACCTGTTTTAAAATCAAATTTATGTAAAAACTAATTTTGGGGCGATTTTATGGTATTAAAATATAATTGATTACGCAATCTTTTAGAGCAAAATAATAATGCGAATAGAATTTACACCTCATTACCTGATTACATTAAGGATACTATTAGTGAACGTTCGGATAGTATATGGTCTGTAAAAGACTTACAAATGTATGCTGAAAACCTTTTAAGTGGAGATGAATAGGAGTGGAGGAGTTAACTTCACTCCTATTTTGTGTTCTGATGATTACCAATAATTGGCGTAAACATATAAATTGATTTTAGTTGAATATAATATTATAGTGTGATAAGCTAAAGCTAACAGATACGATGGATAAAACTTTTGGGGATGGGTGATCAAAGACCGCTACCTACAAGCAGTAAACAAGAAGTTGCTAGTTTAAAGAATTTGGAGGAATAATAATGAAATGTACTAAGTGTGGAAGATTACTTGAAGAAGATTTTAAATTCTGTCCTGAGTGTGCAGCACCAGTACCTACTCTCGAACACCAGGAAGCACAGATTGATAATTTAATAGAGGTAGATGAAAATAAAAATATACCTGCAAAAGTGAAAGATAACTCCTATTTAAAGAAGGCATTTTTAATTACAATGATTGTTTCATTGAGCATAAGTGCTTTAATTGGTATTGCTGTAATTATAATTGGTAACTTGGGCGAAACTGAGTCTAAAATACTGGGCACGACGTTAGCAATTGGTGGTTTTAGCTTGGTTGGACTCTGTTGTTCGACATTATATGAGAGAAAAAACTTCAAATTGTTTTCTACTATAGGCATGGGCGTATGTGTACTTGGATTTATACAATCAGCTCTTATGATATGGGAGGTATACGGTAGAGGGGTAGAATGGGAATGGACTTATAAAATATTAATTACACTTATTGTTATTTCTCTTTCTATGGCACAAGCTAGTATTTTGCTGTTAATTAAGATCAAAAATAAAAATGCAAGAACTGCATTGTGGATTACAATTGGATTAATTTGTGCATTAGGATTAATGATATTGCTATTAGTTTATGAAATAATTACTGACCGTTCTGAATTTTATTTTAGATTTCTTTCAGTTGTCGCAATTTTAGATGCACTGGGTACAATAACCACACCTATTTTAAATAAAATTAATAAATAAATCACTTACTGAAATATTATATAGGGACGAGTAATAAGCGTCCCTATATTTATGAAATAACTTGATTGAACAAGAATATATTGTAAATCTTAAAATCACCTATTGAAATTACAACTAATTTATAGTATAATAACTAGTGTGTCAATCGGTTATGTTTTAAAAGGCACTTTAATTCTAAAAAGCAGAGCAGAGATTGTGCTATCTGACATGCGGATATGCGGGTCCTGTGCAACGAAATATCGTGAACCATGTCAGACGGGGAACCGAGCAGCATTAAGCGATTATCTTTGTGTGCCGCAGTGTTTCCTGTATGTCCGTGTGTCAGAGAGTATACACACTGTATCTGTTTTTTTGTTTTATGAGATAAAATTAAGCATAACAAATTTAATGTGAACGAATACACTACTTGAATTTCTATACTTGGCTAGGGGGTGGGATTTTTGTATCTTGCGTTATATAGAAAGTGGCGTCCCAAAACCTTTGAGGATGTAATAAGCCAACCGCATATTACTATTACTTTAAAAAATGAGGTTGTTAATAATAGAACAGCTCACGCATACCTTTTTACTGGTCCGAGAGGAACAGGAAAGACAACTTGTTCAAAGATATTATCTATGGCTGTAAATTGCAAAAATCCTGTTGACGGTAATCCATGTATGCAATGTGAGTCATGTATTGGAATTGACCAAGGTTCAATACTTGATGTGGTTGAAATTGATGCAGCAAGTAATAATGGTGTAGATAATATTAGACAGCTTAGGGATGAAGCAAGCTATACCCCTACGCAATGTAAATATCGTGTTTATATCATAGATGAGGCACACATGCTCAGTACTGGTGCGTTTAATGCTCTTTTAAAGATAATGGAGGAGCCGCCAAGTCATGTGCTTTTTATACTTGCAACTACTGAGGCTCATAAGGTGCCTGCAACAATACTTTCCCGTTGCCAGAGATTTGATTTTAGGCGAATTAAAAGTGATGATATTGTAGATAGATTATTGCTAATTGCAAGTCAAGAGGGAACTTTCACTGTAGAGAATGAGGCGGCAACGCTTATTGCTAGATTGGCAGATGGTGGAATGCGTGATGCATTGTCACTTTTAGACCAGTGCATTGCATTTTCAAGTGAAGTAACAACTCAAGTTGTAGTTGATGCCGCAGGAATTGTTGGCAGAGATTATCTCTATGAAATAACTGATTGCATTATTGAGCAAAACGCCGCGGGTGCAGTAACTTTAATAGATAAGCTTTATGAAATGTCTAAGGATTTACAAGGTCTTTTAGAAGAAATGATTAACCATTTTAGAAATATAATGCTAACTAAAACACTTAAAAAGCCACAAGATATTGTCGTTGCATTACCACACGAACAAGAACAACTTAATGCTTATAGTGAAAAGTTACCACTTGGAGTTTTATTATATAATATATCCGAGATGCAAGAATGTCTTGATAAAATGGGTAAAAGCATTGATAAACGATTGAGTTTTGAACTATGCATGATTAAATTGTGCACACCTTCATTAAATGTATCAAATAGTGCATTGGTTGCAAGAATTGACAATCTTGAATCGATGATTAAAAGTGGAATAGTAGTGCAAAATACACCGACCAATGAAACAGTAAATAATCCTAAGCAGATGAAACAGTCTGAGATAACGAAAAAACCAATAACAGAAATTAAAGATACAATTAACCAAAGTGAAACTCAGAGAGAACAAACTTATTCTGAGCAAACAGGCATTCTGCCAATGATGGAATGGGCAGAAATATTAGAAGAACTTAAAAATTCTGATAAGCCACTTTGGGGTGTATTGCATAACTCACAAGCATTTGTGAGTGAGGGGTTTTTATATATAGATAGCCCACTTGAGTTTACAGCAGGCATGATGAGACAAGAGGGCAATGCAACAAAGCTTGTAAATGCAGTTGCCGCTAAGACAGGGAAAAGATATAAAATAAGAATAAAAAGCAGTGCAGGGCAACAGATTTTGCAAAAATCAGACCCTATTGACGCAATCTTGAACAGGGCAAAGACACTTGGTGTTGAGGTTAATGAAAGTTAAGTAAATTAATATTAGATAATTGTGCGTTATTTAACGCGTACAATAAATAAAAATTTGCGTAAATATTTTGTACGCAAAGAGAGATTAGGCGTTGCCTATTAATGGAGGAAAAGATTATGAAAGCAAGATTACCACAAGGTATGGGTGGCGGCCCACAAAACATGAATAACATGATTAAACAAGCTCAAAAAATGCAAGAAGATATGGCAATACTACAAGCAGAGTTAGAGCAAAAAAACTATGAAATTACTGTTGGCGGCGGTGCAGTTAAAGTAGTTATTAGCGGTAAAAAGGAAGTTATGTCACTTGATATTAAACCAGAAGTAGTAGATCCAGAAGATATTGAAATGCTACAAGATTTAATTATTAGTGCGATAAATGAGGGTATACGTCAAGTTGAGAAAGAATCAGAAGAAAAAATGGGTAAATTAACTGGTGGAATGAATTTACCATTCTAATAATGGGTTTTTTGGCAAAGCAACATGAGCTAATATGAATATTGGTTTGTGTTGGCTTTGCTCAAATTTATATTTAAATTATTATTTACAAAGTGGAGGTAACGATGAATTTTGGAGCATTACCATTAATTAAATTAGTTGAACAGTTTGCATCGTTGCCAGGTATAGGCAGGAAAACTGCACAACGATTAGCGTTTTATATTTTGACTATTCCAAGGGAACAGGCTAAGGAATTTAGTGATGCAATAATTGAAGCACATGACAAAATTAAGCATTGTGAGATTTGTCAAAACTATACTGACAAGCCTATATGCGACATATGTTCTGATGATAAAAGAGATAAGTCGATAATTTGTGTTGTTGAAGATGCAAAAGATGTTGCGGCATTTGAGCGTACAAGAGAATATAAGGGACAATATCATATATTAGGTGGACTAATTTCACCTATGGACGGTATAGGTCCGGACCAAATATTTATTAAGCAATTGTTGAGTAGAATTTCAAGTGATGAAGTAAAAGAAGTCATAATGGCAACTAATCCAACAGTTGAGGGTGAAGCAACTGCAATGTATATTGGTCGCCTTTTAAAGCCATTTGGCGTTAAAGCTACACGTTTAGCTTATGGTATTCCTGTGGGTTCTGACCTTGAGTATGCAGATGAAATAACATTGTTTAAGGCACTAGAAAATAGACAAGAACTTTAAAATCTGTATATTTATTTCTACAAATTTATTAATAATTATATGTTATTATAAAAAAGTAGGGTGCATTTTATATTTGTCTGATCATGCTAAAAATCAAGGTGAATACGAAAACCTCTACAACCAAAAAAGTGAGGTGACAAGCCAATGGCTGATGATAAAAAAAGCACAAAAACTATTGCACTAAATAAAAAAGCACGACATGACTATTTCGTAGTTGATTCATATGAAGCTGGAATTGAGCTTGTCGGTACTGAAGTAAAATCCATTAGACAAGGTGGCGTCAATTTAAAAGATAGTTGGTGCAACATTCAAAATGGTGAACTTATTGTAAAGCAAATGCATATTAGCGCATACGAAAAAGGAAATATTTTTAATAAAGACCCAATCAGGGAAAGAAAATTATTAATGCATAAGGCTGAAATAAGCCGTTTGTTTGGATTAATGAAACAACAAAGTTATACTTTGATACCATTATCACTTTACTTTAAGGGTTCACGAATAAAGATGCAACTTGGTCTTTGCAAAGGTAAGCAACTTCACGATAAGCGAGAAGATGCTGCCAAAAGAGATGCAACAAGAGAAATTAGCCGTGCTATGAAGGAAAGACAACGATGAAAGGTGTTGTGCACTTATGATTTGTAGAGAAACTGACCTTAATATTGATTATGAGGGATATGGTCTTGAGAGTCCTATGCACAGAGCGACAATTACATCATATTTGTTAGATAATTCACAGGAAGTATATTTGAATCGAAAAAGACCTGCAGTTATTATTTGCCCAGGTGGTGGGTATGATCATATTTCAAAAGCAGAAGGTGAGCCAATTGCTTTAAGTTTTTGTGCAAAAGGGTTTCATGCATTTGTGTTGACATACTCTGTAAAACCAATGCGTTTTCCCGGCTCGCTTTTAGAGTTATCTAAAGCAGTTGCAACTGTTAGAGAAAATGCAGAAGAATATAATATTGATGAAGAAAAAATAATTGTGTGTGGGTTTTCGGCAGGTGGTCATCTTGCGGCAAGTTTAGGCGTATATTGGAAAGAAGCGTTTATTCAGCGTTTTTTAGGGTATGATAATGATGAAAATAAACCAAATGGTATAATCTTAGGCTATCCTGTTATTTCCAGCAAAAGTGGTATTGCACATGTTGGCTCAATACAAAATCTTTTAGGAAAATATCCTGACGAAAAAGAATTGGCACTATTTTCATTAGAAGATAACGTTTCAGAGCTTGCACCACCGACATTTTTGTGGCATACTAGTAATGACAACGTTGTATCGGTAGAAAATTCACTTTTATTTGCAACGGCGTTAAAAAGATACGACATACAATTTGAGATGCACATTTATCCTGATGGTAATCATGGCTTAGGACTTGCAAACCAAATAACTGCAAGTTATTTAGGACAAATAACTCCCGCATGTCAAAATTGGATTGACATGGCAATTCGTTTTATAAACGATTTATAAATGGGGGCGTAAAGGTTTCGACGGGGACTAAGAACTATAGTAAGCGAGTAGAGTGGGCGAAAACTCTTTAATAGTCGCAGTTTATAATTAAACGCTAAAAACAATAAAACAAGTAACTTCAATAACATGGGGTTATGCGCAGCCTAAATTAGGCTGTCCATGTATCATCTGAGTACCACTGGCTTATGATATGTGTAATTTAAGTGGTGAACGCTTTTTGAGATTAACCTTGTATCAATTAGTGTATTAAAGGTTACTAAGTTTATAAGCCTGCTTTTCGGCGTATAGATAAGGGAATGTTAAATGATCATGCTACACTCGTAGAAAGCTATAGGGAACAGTTTTCGGACAGGGGTTC
>DAMDCT010000011.1:10873-15962 GCA_032091455.1 Oscillospiraceae bacterium
AACTCCCCTCGCCTCCACCAACAGCTTGAAGCTGGACACAAAACACGGTTTGAGTTTTTACTTAGACCGTGTTTTTTTATGCATACGATTAAATAATATAAAGGCGTCCTATTCAATGTAATAAGTGTTTAGAGCGCATTTTTATTATTTTATAATAATCTTACAATTTTACAACTTTAAATGTATCAAGACAATACACAACTAAAATAGCAATTGTAAAAACAGGAGCAATATATTTTAAGATAAATACATAAAGTTTCTGTCTTTTAAATTTACCCGAGGATGTAACTTCTTGAATAATAAAGTCTGGCTTTACAATAAATCCAATTAAAATACATGTGAAGCAAGCACCAAGTGGCATAAGGATATAATTTGTTAAAAAGTCCATCATGTCAAGTATACTTAAACCAAACAACTGAATATTGCTCCATGCTCCAAAGCCAAGGCTTGGCGCAATACCAACTACAATGCAGAAAACACATACAATCATAGCAGAAACTTTTCTTGATATTTTGAATTTGTCACAAATTACGCTAAGAACAGCTTCCATTAATGAAATAATAGAAGTTAATGCTGCAAAAAAAACTAACGCAAAGAATATAGCACCAATTAAACCACCCATAGGCATAGAACTAAATACTTTGGGCATTGTTATGAACATTAGTCCAGGTCCTGCATTTAGTGCAGCTGGATCACCATTAGAGAATGAAAATACTGCAGGTACTATCATCATTGCTGATAATATAGCAATACCTGTGTCAAATAGCTCAATATGTCCTACACATTTTTCAATATCTTCATCTTTTCTCATGTATGAACCGTATGTTATCATTACCGCCATAGATAAAGACATTGAATAGAACATTTGACCCATTGCGGCTACTGCTCCGATAGGTTTAAACCTTGTAAAATCAGGAACAAATAAATACTTAAAGCCATCTAAAGCATTGGGCAACGTAAATGAATAGAATGCAAGGAAAATAGTCAGAATTAAAAGAATTGGCATTAATATTTTACTTGCTTTTTCAATCCCTCCTTTAACGCCGCCTAGTATTACAGCAATACCCATAATTATAAACAATGCTTGCCACATAATTGGCTCTGAATTAGATGAAATAAATCCTGAAAAGAAACCTTCTTCCACAGTTTTATCTATGCCACCTGACAAAAAAACGGTGAAATATTTTATAACCCATCCGCCGATAACACTATAATAAGGGATGATTATTGCTGCGACTATAACAGAAAAAACACCAATAAAGGATGATTTTTTATTGATTGCTTTATATGCACCAATTGCACTCTTGCCTGTTTTTCTGCCAAGTGCAATTTCGGTCATCATAAGTGTAAAACCAAAAGTTACTACTAATATAATATAAACTAATATAAAAGCGCCTCCACCATATTTAGCGGCATAGTATGGAAACCTCCAAATATTTCCTAAACCGACTGCTGAACCTGCAGCAGCTAAAACAAATCCAACTTTACCCGAAAACTGACTTCTCTTATTCTCCATTATAAACATCCCCTTTAATCTTTTTATTAGCCTTTGCATATATATTTGTCTTATCCAGATAAAAAACAATATACGCAAAGGCTATATTTTAACATTATACTATTTTTATAGAAAATTGAAAAGCTTATAAGAAAGAAAAATATATAATTTAGAAACATCATATATTTTAGTACGATTTAAATTAGAAAAATATTTAAATTGCCATATAGTTATAAATATTAGCCTACACGATATCCAACAATTGAGAATAAAAGAATAGCTAAACACAAATAATCTAAATTACATTTGTGTTTAGCTGGTATTTATTATAGAATGAACTAAAAATGCTACACTGCTTATTTACTTTTTAAACAAGTTTTATTCTAAAATCTGAAATAAATGAAAGGATTATAAGAAGAGCTGAGGATATATGTAATACATAATCCGAATACAATTAAATAACCTATATTCTTAATAATAATTATAAAATTATTTTCTTTAATTTTGGAATTTAAATTTTTGAATACTGGGAATGCAAAAAGAAAAGCAATTGGTAGATACATAATTGCGTTTAATATAGATGAATTAGCAGAGATAACATTCATCCAGTTAGTCGGCGATAAAGTAAACATAGTTTGAAGTGCTGCAGTCATTTTATTAAAGTCCGTCAGATTAAATATTACCCAACCTATGTTTACAAAGAAAAATGCATATAGCCATTTAATTATTCTTGGCATTTTATCTATAATCTTGTTTAAAAATAGTTTTTCTATTAATAACAATGCCGCATAGTAAAGTCCCCATATAACAAAATTCCAATTAGCACCATGCCATAAACCAGTTAACGCCCAAACAATAAGAATGTTAAAAATCCAACGAATAGTAGATGTTCTATTACCCCCTAGTGGAATATAGATGTAATCTCTAAACCATGTAGAAAGGGAAATATGCCATCTTCTCCAAAAATCTGTTATGGAGAGTGACACATATGGATAATTGAAGTTTTCTAAAAAATGAAAACCAAATATTCTGCCTAGACCTATAGCCATATCACTATAACCTGAAAAATCAAAATATATTTGAAAAGTATATGCAATAGCAGCAATCCAATATAATGTAGTACCATAGTCACTGGCATTTCCCGCATATACAATTACAGCGATTTTCGAAACATTGTTAGCAATAATCACTTTTTTTGCGAGCCCAATTATGAATCGTTTAAGTCCAATAACAACATCATCTAGAGTTTCATTACGACAACATATTTCTTGTTCGACAGTTTTATAACGAACAATAGGCCCTGCAATTAACTGTGGAAAAAAGCTGACATACAATGTTAGATAGAAAAAATTTCTTTGTACTGAAATTTCACCTCTATATAAATCTATAACATAAGATATAATCTGGAAAGTATAAAAGCTAATTCCTATTGGTAAAACAATTGCTGATACAGAAAAGCCTTTTGAAAATAAACCACTTAAATTATCAAAAACAAAATTAAAATATTTGAAAACAAATAGATTAGCAACAAGAAGCATAATTGTAATAATATAAACTAGTTTCTTTAGTTTTAGATGTTTTTGCTTTTCATATTTGCCTATTAAAATACCACCTATATAGGCAATAAATGATGCTAAAATCATAAGAAAGATGTATTTGGGTTCTCCCCATGAATAGAATAATAAAGAAAATAATAATAAAACAGTATTACGATAAACTCTATTTTTACAGATAAAATATACGATTATTACTAGAGGTAGAAAAAAATACAAAAATATTAAATTGCTGAAAACCATTAGTTTGATCGTCCCTTTCTAGATAATTAGAGTTTTGTGCTTTAGGTAACATTCAATGTATATAAACATTAAACTTATCCCTCTAATAAAAATTCTTTCATTGTAAAATAGTCAATATTTCCAATTAAAAGCACTTTAGATATATTATTTTTCTTTATGTATTGAGAAAGACGGAAGTCTTCTCCAATTTGAGCTTTATAATTGCGTAAATCAACTGAGTAAGTTTTGTTAAAATGAGATGACACAAGCTTCAAAATAGCGTTGTCATAAGACTCGCCTAAAATTAAAATATTTTCTTTATTACTTTGAGAAGTGTCAAAAATAATTTCCCCATCGTCGCCACCATAAAAATCACCGTACGAGATAGAATCGGGTTTATTTGCAAAATAAGCATCTTGTTTACCAAAGTCATTCACTGGTCTTCGATTAATTTTGATACTCATTTTAGGATAGTTAAATTTATATGCTGTGAAATTTTCATTAAAAACGTTCGTAGCTGCACTTGAGCTGGCTTTAGAGCCACTGAATGTAGAACTTAAAGGTATTTCATCAACTGGCTTTAAAACATCCGTATGTCCAAGCAGTTTCATTACTTGTGTATATCCCTCATATGATCCAGTATGTTTCCAGTGATGATCTGTTTTATAGAAGTATTTTCTAAAATCATCAAAGCTGTCTATTGAAAATTTTGCAATTCGGTTGTCAGACATACCAATGTGGTCCACAATATATTCGTAGGCAAGTACTTTTTTATTTGTTTCAAAATTTATATCTGTATCTTTTTCTATATAGTACAAATAAAAATCCACATCATCAAATTTTTTAATATTCTGTTTTATATTATCTGTTTTTATATCAAGAGCATCCGTCATTTTTGCAAGATTCCTTGTCCCATAAGTAATATAATCACTACCAAAAATACGCAGCTTCATAAAAGATATATATTTATTTTTATTATGATTTAAAATACCTGATAAGCTGTTTTTCAAAATCATAGTAGAACAGGTATTATAAACTTTTTTTATGGTCTGTGCAAAATGAACCTGATCTGTTAGTGCATCATTAAAGGAATTTTGAAATGAAGAATCAATATATGAAGAGATTGAGAGGGGTTTCACCTTAGTGGCATAACGGTTTTCATAGTAATTAATATCCTTTGGAAAAACTAAAGTTTTTACCAAACCAGCCAAAAGAACTACTAGAATAACACCGATAAAAGACAAGCTCATATATGGTTTAGACTTTTTCATATCCTGTGTATCCTTTCAAATAAAATAAATGTCATAAAACATGTTTATGTATGACGTGTAACCCTATAATCATACCATACACATATATTTATTTCAACAAAATTAAATTGCAAGACTTATTTGCCAAAAGCAGTGTTTGATTATAATTGTAACAATTAGTTGTATGAAATGTGTATTAAGTTAACAAAGATTAATTTTTAATATTTGCAATCAATTTAAAAATCCTCTGCCAATCAAATAAAATGATAGACAAAGGATTTTTTAATTTTTATTTAATTTTATTTACCAAGTAATTTTTTCAATGCAATAACAATTGCTTGATTTTCTTCTCGATTTTTAACAGCAATTCGTATATATTGTTGACCTTCAAATCCAAATTTAGAGGATAAGTCTTTGATTAAAATATTAAAATCGTTTAATAAATCTTCGGTCAATTTTGTAGAAGAATATGGTGGTAATACCTCGCACATTACATAATTAGCATGTGAAGGAATAACTCTTAAGTTTGATAATTCTTTTAAACTTTCAACATATTCTTTACGAACTTG
>DAMDCT010000011.1:15972-27750 GCA_032091455.1 Oscillospiraceae bacterium
AAACTCTTTTATGGCGAGCAAATAATCAGACTGATATTTTTCGCAAATTTGCAAATAAAATTCACCAAAAGAGTTAATGTTCCAAATAGCTACATCCTTCTTCATCTTACTAATTAAATCATTATTACCAGAAGCAATGACACCCAGTCTAAGCCCTGGAACACCATAAGATTTAGATATACTCTTTACAACAATCATATGAGGGTATTGTTGTAAAATGTCTTGTGACAATAAAGATTGCCACTCTGCTGTATCTGCAAAATCCACAAATGATTCATCAACAATAAAATTCATGCCCTTTTGTTTTGTAAACTCTGCTAATCTTAACACATCTTGTTTTTCAATTAAGTTACCAGATGGATTATCAGGATTTATCAATGCTAAAATAGAGATGTCTTTATCTTGATAAAATTCAATAAGATCAGCAGCTGTATAAGAAAAATCTTTGTTTTGTGGGATAAAAGCGATAATTTCATCTTGAGGTTTACGATTTGGATATTCTTCAAAGGTTGGGAAAGCCAAACCTAGTTTTCCGGACAAAATAGTCATAAGAGATTTTATTAATTCCGCTGCGCCGTTTCCAACAATTATATTTTCTTTATGCAAACCAAAATATTTAGCAGCTAATAAACTGTTTACATCTAAACCTGATGGATAATTGCAAAGTAGGCGTTCAAAGTTTGCTTTAATTTCATCTACAAGCTTTGGATTTGGGAAAAATGGGTTTACTAAATAACAAAAATCAAGCATATGAGGATAACGCCAATATCCGCCATAACGCACTTGGAATTTTTTTAGTTTTTCTTCTTTAGTAGCAAAGATTGATTCTGCGATGTTTAGATCTTGAACGTCATCTATTTCATACCAAGCTTCATCTTTTAAGCGAACAGCTTTAATCTCAGATTTATCTAAAAGTGTAATTACTTTTAATACTTGCTCATAGTATTCATTATTTCCAAGCGCCTTACTATACGCTTCTAAAAAGGGAACATAGTGTGATTCAGAAAAGCTTTTGCTGAATTTATAAATATTAACCGTTTTAAAATAGTTAGGTATATCTTCAAAACGGAACTCACTCTTTGAGCGGAATTGTTGGATGCAATCATTCTCATCAAGCTCTACAACTGTTCCATCCATCCAACTTTCAAATTTAGCAACCAATGCTAAACTAGGATATTGGTTATCTAATAAATAATCTAATACTTTTTCTTCAAATATTAAATCAGACTCTAATAACAACGTATCATCATTAACTAGATAATCCTTTGCAAGATATAATGAATATATATTGTTGGTTTTATCATAAATAGTATTATCAACATATTCAATTGGCGTATTAATATGTAATGTGTTGATATAATCAATTAGTTTTTGCCCTTCATATCCAACTACAATTACTATTTTTTTAAGATTGCGCTTATCTAGAATTGTAAGCATACGCTCAATCATACTAACACCATTAACTTTAACCATACATTTAGTTGCTTCACTAGTCAGCTCTTTTAATCGTTTGCCCATACCTGCGGCTAATATTATCGCTTGCATTGTCATTCATCCTTTCAATCTGAAATTTACTTAACCCAAAATTTATCATTCAGTTGATTTAAAGCCCCTGTATCTGCTTTATATTTCACTAACTTTTGATAGATTTTTTTTGCAAAAAATATGTCGTGAATTGCAATTCCAATATTGTATGCAAGAATTCTTTGAGAGTCATTATCTCTACCACTATTTTTATAAGTTACTACATCAGTAAGTTCTGCAAATTCTTTAAATTCAGAAAAATATTTAAATCCTTCTACATGACCACGGTCGTCTGCATATACTTTATCAAAGAATAAATCGCAGTTTTGAAATCCACGCGTGTGAATCGGAACAATTAAACAGCCTTCTTTATAGCTTTCATCAGGAGCAAATATATCATTTGTGAAAGTAACAGATGATATAACAACATCACTATTTTCAATTACTTCATTATCTGTTTTAGCCACTTCAAAAGTAACATGTGGATACTGCTCTTGATATAAATCAATAAATTCTTTGTGCTGATCTTTATATTGCTTTACGAGAATTTTTAAGGGCTTTTCAGGATATATTGCCATCAATACTTTAAGTGTTGCACGAGCAGTATTTCCAAGACCAATAAATCCTATTACACTAAAATTAGTTTTTGCTAGTAATTCAATTGTATAAGCTGCAACTGCACCAGTTCTCATTGTTGTAATAAAATTTGCATCCATTAATGCATCGAAATGACCTTTTTCTAAATCGTATAGCAAAAGTTGGCTGTCTAGTGCAGGATTACGTTGAGCATAACGACTCACTACTTTTACGCCTACTGCATTCAAATCAGGTACAATTGCAGGCATAGTATTATAGAAACCACTTTCACCAAATTTCATGCTAATTTTAGGTTTTAAGATGGCATTCTCTTTTTGAGCAATCATTTCTTTTACCCACATATAACATTCTTGTGGAGTAATGTTTAAACTCACAATATCTTCATGTGAAATAGTAATCATACGACTTATCCATCCTTTAAATTTTGTTAATATTTCTATTATTAAGTTTTTGCATTGTCATTTTCAATACATTTTTAATAAGATCCTTAAATACAAGTAAACCAACTATAACTACAACCACAGCAAATAAAATATTCCACCATAAATTTAAGTTTAGATATACCCACCAACCAATGGTGAATAAAATAATTAAACCAAATAGTGTAATATAATCTATTATAATTTTTGAAGTTTTTCTCAACAATAAAATTCGTATTATAATATTGACAATGAAACCTAAGAATAAGGAAAGATTTGCAGCTTGAAGTCCAAGTTTACCAATTGTCAAATGCAACACACTAACATTTACTATTGCAGCAACAACGGTAGAGATAAAAATAACACCTGTTTTTTTCTCCGCGCTAAAGATGTTGCCGAAAAATCCGCTGATAATACTAGCGGCTGTTGCTAACAAATATAATGGAATAAACTCAAATGCACCTTGATATTCTGATCCTATAAAGTATGGAAATATCACCTGAATAGCAGGCATAAACAGGAGAATGCCAAACATTAAGAATTTAATATAATAATTTGTTGCTGTTGTATAAAATTCGGATTTGTCTTTTTCGTTGCCTTTTGAATATACAAGCTCTTGCCATGCCATGGAAAAACAAGTTGATACTAAAGCTAGTACAGTGCTGAACCGCGCACATATTCCGTACACTCCATTTGCGCTTAACCCTAAAATACTTTTAATAGCAATTATATTATAGTTGGACAAAAACCAAAAACACGTTGAGTTCAAACAAAGAGGCAATCCAAATATAAGCATACTTTTTATTAATGTTTTATCAATATACTCACGTTTGAAATTTCTAAATAATTGAACTTTAGAGTTCATAATAATAAGTTGGACAAACAAACCTAAAATGGCTGCAATATAAAGTGAATCTATCTTCATTCCAAAGCCTAATATCATAACTATATTTGAAATAGAAGCAACTAAGCTACCAATAATTCCTGAAATAGCAAATAACTTATTTAACCCTAGACCCCTTGATACATAGCTATAAATTGAATGTAACATGGCTAATAAACCATATAAATATAGCAAAGGTAAATATTTAATATCACGAAATGATAAAACAATAAAAATTCCACTGTAAATTAACGCACTTACTCCAAAGATACAAAATCCATTTACAATTGGCTTGTATTTTAATTTTGTATCCGTATAGTCATACATATAACGCATCATTGCTGACCATATTTCCAAGCTAATAACAGGTGTTAGTATATTTAAATATGCGAATGAAGTATCATAATAGCCCATATCTACAGTTGTAAGATAGTTTGTGTAAATTGGAATTAGTAAAAAAGATATTACTTTAGTTAGAACATTTCCTGCGAAATACACAGCAGAAGATTTTACAAAGCGACCTAGATTACTCATCGTTTACTTCCTTTTCATCTATCCACCAAGCTTGGTATCCATGCATTGGAACTTGTTTTTCTATTGGTGGAAGTTTCATGTAATCGCCATAAAGATTTGTAAGATATTGTTTATAGGTAGATGGTACGTTGAATTCATAATCTTCAAACGATAATTTTACTACTTCTTCAAACCCTTCTTTCTCAATTACATTGTTTTGACCACTACAAAAAACTGTAATTCCAATGTAATCACACTTTTCATATGGATAAGACATTCCTAGTTTTTCTAACTTTTGATTTATCTTTTGAAAGCTAAAGTGGCGAAAGATATGATAGCGAGTTAGTCTGCGAAGATTTACAAAGAAATTTTTATCAGGAACATATGGATTGGTGCTACGGTAGAGATTTTTAATTAAGCGTTGCATTTTGTTGATATGCTTATTACGTTGTTTTTCATCATTAGGGAGTCCGTCCATTGGGAAAATATCAATCCAAACACCTGTATTAAATTCTTTTGGAAGATGCTTCTCATGACCATCTGTTCTATTATCAATTAACTTAATAAAAGGACAAATACAAGTGTCACTATTTCTATATGATTCACAATTAATATGCTCATTAAGTGGATTGCTTGTTAGTAGAGCATATAGCTTTTCATAGTCTGGACGTGGCATTACAACATCAATGTCATCATCCCAAGGTATAAAGCCTTTATGTCTGACCGCACCAAGTAAAGTGCCTGCATATAAATAGTACTTTAGCCCATTTTTCTCGCAAAATTCTGCAAACTGAACTAAAATGTTAAGCTCGATACGTTTAATTTCTTCTAAGTCGATTGTCTTCATAAATTTGATTTGTTCCTTTCAAAGAAATGCATAAATAGGCACATTATATTTGTGTCGGTATTATTATTGATTATTCTCAGTTGCTAATTTTTTTCTTGATAGCTTACTTGATGAATTGAATGATTCAAAAGATAATATAGTCCATAATAGCATTGCGCCAATCTGAACTTCAAAAATGTTAAAGAACAAACCAAACCAACCAATTGTAACACATATAAGAATTTTAAATAAATCTTTTCTATAATACCAAAGTAGTGATAGTAAGAAGCCTATAAATAATATTGTTCCAACGATTCCGCCTTCTACTAGGATTTTTATATATTCATTATCAGAGTATAATGGAAATGGCAAATCATATTTTTTAACTAATGATGATTCCCAATTTAGGCTTGCTGCTGAGCCATACGTTCCAAATCCTGTTCCCATAATTGGATAATCCCTAAAAATCTCTATGCCTTTTTTAACCACATATAATCTACCATTTGATTCGCTTTGCTCAATTATTTCGTCTTTGCCCATTTGTCCTAAACGGTCTTTAACATCTATATTTAAAGAGTTCTCTGCAATATTGTTAGAGTTAGCAATCACATTCTTATAGTACAAAGAGCTTGAAAAACTAACAATAACATCTAAAACAATAACACAAGCTAAAATAATAACAGTAGATAAGGCGAGTTTTTTAAGCAAAGCTTTAATTGATGATTTGTTGGTGATTATCTTATATACAATTGTCACAATCAGTCCAACGATTAATATAATTATTGTGCTTCTTGACATGGTAAGTAAAACTGAGGAATATATCGCTATATAAATAAAAATATTAGTTTTCTCTTTAAAATGAATTGAGATAAATAGTGTCAAGAATAGTACTAACACTAGGAAAAGACCAAAAGTATTAGGATTACAAAACATACCGTATGCTCTTGCAAAGTTACTTGGGTAAAGAATTGATTGAGCCACGGATATAGGGAAAAGAACTGTTTTACTTGTTACTTTTTCAATAATAGATAATACAAAAAGTATGCAAGTAACGACTTGCAACATTCTTACCATTTTTATATATTCTTTTTTACCATATCCAAAATTACGCAATACAAAGTATAATACATAATAAATAAATATTGATCTTACTTGAAAAATGTATCTTATAATACCAGCATTATTTATAAAAATTGTGCTTATAAAACCTGCAAGCATAAATGCTATTATAAAATAATCCTGTAATAAAAGTTTAACCCTGAATTTTTTGTGTAATAAATACCATACAAATAGTGTTGCTATTAATAAGTCTGGGATAATTTTGATCCCCATCTCTACATATTTTCCTGATATTTGCATAAGAGGCGTCCTAAACGGTATAAATGCGCATAAAAAAAGAATAAGGAAAAATCCGGCTTCTTTTATTTCAAATCTTCTAATATTTTTTTTAACTGACAATTCATTCATATACTTTTCTCACTTTTCTTTATCTTTTTATTTCTTGTTTTTTTGATTTTCTAACTACAGAAAAAAACTTCACATTGCTTTTATAAAACCTTTTAATTCTGGTTGGTTCTTTTAAAATTCTATATAGCCATTCCAAATTTAAATTTATGAAAATTTTAGGAGCTCTTTTCTTTGCTCCACTTAAAACGTCAAAAGAACCACCCACACCTATGAATATTCCTTTATCAAATTTATCAATATGACGACTAATTAGAAGTTCCTGTGCAGGAACGCCAAGTGCAACAAGAACAATATCAGGTGCGCACTTTTGAATTTCATCAAAAGTCTTATCTTTATCTGGGTCATACCCATCCTTACTTCCTAAAATGATTATATTAGGGTAGCCATCTTTAACTTTTTTGCATAATAACTCAAGCACTTCCGGCTTTGAGCCAAAAAAGAATATCGATTTATTTGTTTGATTGGCAATTTCTAATAAATGAGAGCAAAGTTCAACACCAGTTATACGTTCCTTTACATCAATTCCCATTATTTGCATTGCTTTTACTATGCCAATTCCATCAGGAACAATTGATATATTATCACTTTGTAAAATCTTATCAAACTCTTGATTTTGATAAGCCGTCATAAATATTTCAGGATTAGCAGTTACGATAAACATTTTGTCTTCATTTTGTAATGCACTATCTACTATTTCATAAAACTCTTCTTTTGTTGATTTAAATGTTTTTCTTAAATAACTTAAAATTTTTAATTTCTCCCCTCTGCTTTTATTTTATATGCTATCATAAAAGGTTTTCCATTGATTTTTAACGTTATCTTCCTTGTAAATTTCAGAATTTCGTCTTGCTTGTTCACCCATATCATGTTTCAAAGACTCATTTTCTAAAATAAATTTTACTTTATTGCTAAATTCTTGGCTATCACGATTTTTAATTAAGAAACCATTTTCACCGTCACTAATTATTTCATTAGCTCCTTGAGCTGAATTAAACGCAACACATGGAAGCCCAAAAGATTGGGCTTCAATTAATACTATACCAAAGGATTCTTCATGTGATGCCATAACATATACTGCAGATTGTGATAGCATGTTATTGATATAATCTTTATTTTGATAACCATGCAAAATTACATTTTCCATTAAATTTAATTCAGATATTTTTGCCTCAATATTCTCTCGTTGATCTCCATCTCCAATTATGTTTAATTTAAGATGAGGTAAATCCTTAACAAGTATATCCATAATGTCAAGTAAATCAATAAAACCCTTTTCATAAGAAAGCCTACCAACTGAAATTAGCTGATCATTGTTAGAATTTAAAAATTCGTTTGGCCAAAAATCTAAATTGTGAGGAATATATTTGCATTGAACATTACTATCTTTTAAACGTTCACTATAAAATCTAGTTAACTCATTAGAAACAGGCATAAAGTAATCGAGATTTCTAACTGAACTAACTAAGCTTTTAATATATTTTTCGTTATTATTATGATGGCGATGCTCTTGTGCAATTGTAATAACATTTTTCTTATGACATTTACTTAATATATCATTGTAAAGTATTCGAGTAGATACAATTACATCAGCATCACTTTGTCTAATTGCTATTTTCATTAATTTTTTTCTTTTATTTAAAATAGAAATAGCTTTAAAGCCTTCTTTCAAAAGCTTAATAAGTTTTCTTTCATTTATTGCATTTTTTAGATCGTCTTTGTTCGGTTTTTCTTCCATTAAATAGCGAATATTTATATTAGGATTTAAATAAAATGGTGGAACATCATAAAGCTTGTATGCTGAAATTATCTCAACACTATAAAACTCACACATAATATTCGCTTGATTTGCAATTGCTTTTTCAACTCCACCGTAACCTAAATGTAATGCAAGAAATACAATTTTTTTCATTGTTATGATTATCCCTTTCGCACTAAACTCTTGTTTGAAAAAATTTATTTTACAAACTTATAACCTCAAAAAACCTTTTTCATTAATAAGTAAAGCTTAAGCATAAAAGAGTTTGTTATTCGAACCTTGAAAAATGCGTTTAATTTCTTTTTTAAGCCACTTTTACCTTCCATCCATGTTCCAGTGAAAACATGAATAGTAGAAGATTTAGTTGAGGGGTTACAGAGAATGTTATCAGGATATACTTTTATTCCTGTGTCTAAACATTGTTCCTTATTATTTACTTCACAATGATATTTTTCAATGAGAATATCAGAGACAGTTTTAGTATTTACTTTTGCCATCTGATCTTCTTTATCAAATGTAAAGTCAAGGTCATCATAATAATCTAACATATCTTTTATAAAGGGATGTTCCTTTTGCGCGCCAAAAACAGCAGTAAATGGATACTGTTCATTTTCAAATCCAACAAATGCTTTATTTTCTAGGAATTTTGATAAATCATCCAACACTAGAACATCAGTATCTAAATAAATCCCACCGTAATTGTAAATTGCATAGGCTCTAATATAATCACTTACATAAGCCCATTTTTTTTCAGCATATGCTTGTCTTACAAATTTATTTGATTCAATATCAAAGTTTTTTTCGTTCCACTCTATAATTTGATATTCACCTAAATGTTTTTTCCATGTTTTCATGCATTTTTGAATATCTTTCGGCTTATTTTTCCCACCCACCCAAACATAGTGAATGATTTTAGGAATAGACATTGTTTCACTCCTAATAGCAATTTTAATTAAATAATATATTTATATCTTAACCATTTTAACCGTAAAGGTTACTATTAAAGATTTAATATAAATATAACACACTAAGTAGATAAAATCAATCTAAAATCAATGAAGATAATGGTTATCAAAGTGTAAATGTTTGGAGATATAATGATATTTTTCAATTAACATACATTATTCCATTTTTAAATCAAAATGAAATCAATAATAATAACCTAAATTATTAAAAGCACAATACGACTGTTACATTAATTAAAAGAGAAGGAAGACGTGTCTCTATTTATAAAAGTGGTGGTTTTTAAGACAAATTATGACTATTATTTCATAATACATACAAAGTTGAACAACATTTGAATATATTTTAGTTGGTTTATTATAAAAACAACTTTACTAAAGAATATTTTTGTGAAATTAAAATATATTTATAATGTGGTGTTGAAATAATAAAATTATTAAAAAACTATATAAAATAGTGTGTAACTGATACGATCAGGCATAAACTAACTCTTTTTAGAGACAGCTTATGCCGTTTTTTATTATTACATATTTTATTATTAAATTACATATATTTTATTAATGAATATTTAAGAAATTAAGGAGTTTAGTTATGAAAGAATTTGAATACATAATAAATGATGAATTAGGTTTGCATGCACGACCAGCTGGATTGCTTGCAAAAAAGGCTATGCAATTTCAGTCTGTTATTACAATACAAAAGAATGATAAATCTGCCGATTGCAAAAGAATTTTTGCTGTAATGGGGTTGAGTGTTAAACATAATGATACCATTATAATTAAAATAGAGGGTGATGACGAAGAACAAGCAGAAGTTGAACTTATAAAATACATTCAGGATAACTTATAATATATATGTCAAGCATGCTTAAAGAATTTGAAAACAAAATGGACGGGGTGTTAAATCTTGAAGTGTTATGTTACGGATGTTATCAATAATAATTTTGTAATGTTAAAGCAAGAAGAAAAGCAAGTCATTGTTATGAGTAAAGGCATAGGTTTCAAGAAAAGCAAGGGTGACTTGGTTGACATGGATGCACTTTCATTGAAAAAAGATTTATTTATATTTGAAAATCAAAGTGGTTGTGATATTAATCAATTTAAAAAAGATTTTAGCCAAATTGAATATGTTACCCAAATCCTAGTTCATTTGGCAAAAGAAAAATTGCATGCACAGGATGAAGTATTAAAAACACTTCATAATGCATTACTTGACCATATCACATTTTCAGTCCAACGTTTACGTGTGGATATGAGCATTGAAAACCCATTTATAAAAGAAATCCTAATTTTGTGTAAAGACGAATTTGACATAGCAAGAATTGCAGCTCAAGAAATCCATAAACGGTTGGGAATAAAAATCGGTGAAGATGAAATGGGATTCATAGCACTTCATTTGTATTATGGTAAAGAAAAATGTCCTGCAAAAAACGGAATTAAGAGTGTCCGAATTTATAAGCAAGCAGTTGAGTTAATAAATAATACTTATGATATTAAAATTGATGAAAATGAAACTATATGTAAAAGTTTCTTGCTTTCGCTTAGCAAAATGCTTTATTCAAAAAGCAATAAACAGTCATTGAGTATGCCATTCTATTTAGAAGTTAAAGAAATGATGCCAAAAGCATATCAAGTTGCATTAGAAATAAGCAATATGATAAATGAAACATTTTGTTATCCTTTAGATGATGAAATGATTGCATATTTAGCTATAGACATTCATCGCTTAGTACAACTGTAGATTACGGGACAGTCTTACCCGTTATCATATAAAATAAATCAGGAGGTTAGAGTTAAATGAACAGTATATTATCTAAACTGCAAAAACTCGGAAAAGCGTTAATGCTCCCAATCGCATCTCTACCCGTAGCAGGTATTCTTTTACGTATCGGTCAACCAGATTTATTAAATCTTCCATTTCTAGCGGCGGCTGGAGATGCATTGTTTGCAAACTTACCTTTGCTTTTCGCAATTGGTGTTGCGGTAGGTCTTGCAAAAGATAATCATGGTGCAGCAGGACTTGCTGGTGCTATTGGTTTCTTTGTAATGAACGGAACTGCAGGAGCTACATTTAGTTGGTTGATTACTCCACCAGTCGAAAATGCAACGGGCGTATTTGGAGGACTTGGTGGATATGCTTGGGCACAAGCATTATATGAAGGTGTAACAAAAGTAAATATGGCACATTTTGGTGGTATCATTGCAGGTATAATTGCGGGTCTTACATATAACAAATTTAAGAGTGCTAAACTTCCAGACTGGCTAGGATTCTTTGGCGGACGTCGTTTCGTTCCAATTATGACAGGTGCATATAGCGTTTGTGCAGGTATTATATTTGGTTTCGTATGGCCTTTTGTTCAAAGAGGAATAGACGGATTTGCTCATGTACTAAGTAACATTGGTGCATTTGGTGATGTATTATTTGGTTTCTTTAACCGTATGCTATTACCAGTTGGACTACATCATGTGCTTAATACATACTTCTGGTTCCAAAATGGTAGTTTTGTAAAACCTGATGGAACGACTGTAACTGGTGATATAGCAAGATTTATGGCGCAAGATCCAACTGCTGGTGGATATATGACTGGGTTCTTCCCAATAATGATGTTCGCTCTTCCAGCAGCTGCATTAGCTATATTTGTTTGTGCAAAAAAAGAAAATAAAGCAATAATCGGTGGAGCTATGATATCAGTAGCACTAACGGCTTTTCTAACAGGAATTACTGAGCCAATCGAGTTTATGTTCATGTTTTTAGCTCCAGTATTATTCGTTATCCATGGTTTGCTAGCAGGTGTTTCACTTGCAGTATGTAATTTACTAGGTTTGCGAAT
>DAMDCT010000011.1:27760-30061 GCA_032091455.1 Oscillospiraceae bacterium
GGGCTTTACTTTTTCAGCAGGCGCATTTGACTTAGGTTTAAACTGGAATATTGGTACACATCCAATTATTTTGCTTTTAGTAGGTGTTGTAACCTTTGCTGTGTATTTCTTCTTATTCGTATTTGTTATTAAAAAGTTCAAGCTAAAGACTCCAGGTCGAGAAGATGATGAAGAAGTTGAAAGCTTTGCCAACGCATTAAAAGAAAAAGGAATGGGCGGTTTAGCTAAAGCATATGTTGATATTCTTGGTGGAAAAGAAAATATTAAAGAAATTGACGCTTGTATTACTCGTCTTAGACTTGTTCTAGTTTCTAATAAAGAAGTTGATGAAAAGGCATTGAAATTAATTGGTGCTTCTGCTGTTATGAAGGCTGGTTCACAGGCTACACAAGTTATAGTTGGAACAAAGGCTGAATTACTCGTAGATGAGATGAAGAAATTGTTATAAAATAATTATTATATAGGAGGATGAGCAATCCTCCTCCTATTTTTTAGGTATAAAGGGAGATATAAAATGTTTGGTTATAAGAAAAAAAATAGCTTGGTTTCGCCGCAAAGTGGGGAATGCATACCAATAGAACAAGTCCCAGATCCTGTTTTTGCTGGAAAAATACTTGGTGACGGAGTTGCAATTAAACCAATTGACAACAATGTGTATTCACCTTGCAACGGTACGATTGTTCAAATTGCTCATACTTTTCATGCAATAGGTATTGAAAGTGAAGATGGGTTAGAATTGCTTGTACATTTAGGTATTAACACAGTGGAACTTGAAGGGAAAGGATTTACATGCTTTATTGAGGTAGGGCAACATGTTAAAGTTGGTGATAAGTTGATGGAGATGGATTGCTCCTTTATAGAAAAATGGGGATTGAGCACAATTTCTCCTTTTTTAATTACAAACATGGATTTATTAAACCGTCATGATTGTAAATGTGGAAAAGTTATTGGTGGGAAAACTACAATTATTGATTATCAAAAATAAAAAACAGCTAAACTCAAATGCAATATAGCAAAAGAGTTTAGCTGTTTTTTAATCTAAAAGTTTATATAATATGAAGAAAGTAATTTAAAGTTATATTTCTATATTTCTTTTTTTCTCAGATTAACTACAAAAACAATTGTAAATACTGAAAATAAAATAATGGATAAAATTAATAGAATAGTATAGCTTGATATATAGTTTAGAAACACTAAACCAATTACAGATATGAGTGAAAAAATATAATTTCCAAATAACTTGCAAAAGTTATCTTCTCTTTGTGTAATCTGATTTTCAAACCAAACCCATCTGAGCTTTGGAATTCTAAATGTAACTGCTATTACAACAAACATTACTGTTATTAGAATAAATAAATGCATTTGAAAGCCCTCCTTATGCTAAAGATGACAACACGGATGCTTTACTTACAATACCCTTTAATTTTTTATCTTCATCAATAACTGCAATAGGGAATTTAGCCTCTGCAGCAATAGGAAGAATATCACTAATTAGTGTATCTTCACTCGTGGTTAAAACCTCAGAATTTATTGCTTCCTCTAATGACCGATTATCATTTTTGGATTTAAGAGCAGCATCAATTGTTACTATACCTTGTAATCTCATTTTTTTATCAACTGCATATGCGCTTGAAACTCCATTTGATTTCATTTCATGAATAGCAAATGTGCAAGTATCACTGAGCTTGATAATACAAGTTGGTGTCATCATGATATGTTTAGCAGATAACACTTTTGTTTTATCTGCACTATCAATAAACTCTTTTACATAGTCATTTGCAGGGTTTGTAGACATCTCCTCAGGTGAATCAATTTGAACTACCTTTCCGTCCTTCATAATTGCAACAGTATCTCCAAGTTTAAAGGCTTCATCGATATCATGTGTTATAAATACAACTGTTTTTTCTAGCTTGCGTTGAATTGATAGTAATTCAAATTGCATATCTTTTCGAACTAATGGGTCAAGTGCAGAAAATGGTTCATCCATTAATAGAATTTCAGGATCATTAGCAAGCGCTCTAGCAATTCCAACTCTTTGTCGCATACCACCAGAAAGACTGCTGATAGGCTCATGTTCTAAACCTTCAAGTCCTACCATAGAAAGCATTTCTTTTGCTTTTTCCTCTCGCTCATGTTTTGATATTTTCTTGACTTCCAGACCATATGAAACATTACTTAAAACATTACGATGTGACATTAATCCAAAGTTTTGAAATACCATTGAAATTTTATTGCGTCGATAGTCGATTAATTCTTTTTTAGTTAAATCAACTATCTCTTTGTCATCAAAAAATATATCAC
>DAMDCT010000011.1:30077-44677 GCA_032091455.1 Oscillospiraceae bacterium
GTTCAACATATTAAGACATCTAATCATAGTTGATTTACCAGAACCCGACAATCCTATTATTACAAAGATTTCGCCTTTTTTAACATTGAATGATACATCCCATAATGCAACAGTCACCCCTGTTTGTTTATATACTTCATCTTTGTCTTTTCCTTGCTTCATCATTTTTACTGCGTCAGCTTTATTTAATCCATATAACTTTGATACATGGTCTACTCTTAAAATATTATCTTCCATGTCTCTTCACCTCGCTTTTCTTTGCAACTCCCTGTGTAATTCTATCCATTAGGATTGCAATAATAACAACAGCGACACCAGCAACAAGCCCACGACCCATTTCCATACGATTTACACCAATCAATACTTCCATTCCAAGTCCGCTTGCACCAATCATAGAACAAGTAACAACCATTGCCATTGCCATCATTAACGTTTGATTAACACCAGTCATAATAGTTGGTAATGCTTGAGGTATCTGTACTTATACCGTGACTGGTAAGTCGGATAACAGGTACTATTGCATAAATTGTTGTTGCAATTACAGCTGGAGCTTTACCTAGTCCGAAAAAGATTATTGCAGGAATTAGGTATACAAAAACAGGCATCGTTTGCATTGTGTCAAGTATTGGACGAGCAATCCGATCCGCCCTTTGGCTACCAGCAATTAATATTCCAATTGGGAAACCTAAAATCAATGATATGAAAACTGATACCAATACAATTGATAACGTTTCATTCATTAAACTCCATAATCCAAAAAATCCAATTAATGATAGTAAAATGGCATAGATAATGCCCTTACTCAATTTACCGTTAACTCGCCATCCAGTTAAAAATACAATAATAATTAATACCCACCAAGGTATAAAATTCAAAATTGTTTGAATAAAATTAATCATTCCATTTAAACCGTTTTTAATTGCAGAAAAGAATCCTTCAAATTTGTCACTGAAGTTTCTAATACCTTTATCAATTGATGAAACGTCCATTGATAATGCAAAAGGGAATTTAGAGTCAGTAATTTCTTGTTCGTTTCCCTTTAACGCATTTCTAACCTTTGTCGCTTGTTTTTCTCCTAACCAGTCATCTAAAAGCTTATCATTCTTTGTCAAGAACCATTTTGCAGCTTCCTTATGGTCAGCGCCAGTTTCTTGCATATATGCCAAGGCTTCTGATGTTAATGCACTAGAAGTTCTATATTTGCTTAAAAAGCCTGAAAATGCAGGGTCTTTTTTAACAAAATCATTACTTGCACCAACGGTAACCCTTATTGATGGGCACTCTGTTTTACCTTCTGTATACGTTGCCTCGTCATATGGGGCATCATCTAAAAGCACAAAATCATACATACCCATTATCCATGTTGGCTCCCAATAATAACCGACAATTGGTTCGCCTTTTTCAAATGCTGTTGTAAATGAAGCGTTCATTGCCGCGTCAGATCCTGGTCTGAAATATGTGAAGCTTTCATCTAAACCATAATACAAATATTTATTATGCATTATAGTATCAATTTGCCAACCTGGAATTGCTCCGTAAATTCTTCCTTTGCCCTTTTTTTCTGCATCGGGGAATATTTGCGGATATTTTTTTAAGTCTGCGACTGTTTTTAAGTCAGGAGCCAATGGTTTTATCCCACGCTTTTCATCGCCCTCAATAACATATCGAGGAACATAAAACCCTTGACGATTATCATCAAAGTTTACTCCTAATTCTTGCAACTTTCCATCTGTTATATCATTTTTATAAGTGGCAATATTATCTGTCCATACTTCCATATGTACATCAACTTCGGATTTCAATAATCCCTCATGTAATACAGTCGTGCTACCACTTATTTCTTTATAACTATCATAGTCAAATGCTGATTGTGCAATAAATCCTGCAACAGCATTATGGAATTTAGCACTATCCCATCCAGCATCAGCAAACACAATTTCTTTAGTCTTAGAACCACAACCAGTTAAGCTAACTAGAATTGTAGTAACTAACACAAGTAAAGCTATAATTTTCTTCATATAATTCCTCCTTTTTGTAAAGTAACAACTCCATTATAACATAAAGTTGTTACTTTTGTCAAAGTAACATTATCATTTTTACAAATTATCACATATAAAAATGCCGTTCACTATCAAAATAATTACGATTTGATAGTGAACGGCAAGGTTTTCACAGTGTTAAAAATTATGGATATAAAAACAGTTTTACTCGTTCGTAGCAGTTTTCATCGCCTACAAAATATATAATATCGTCTTTAGCTAATGTAGCATAAGGACCTGGTGACATCATTAAAGAATGCCCACGCTTTATTGAAATAACTGTTGCTGATGTATTGTGCCAAAAATTAATTTCAGATAAATTTTTTCCTAGATACGGAGTGTTTTCATTTATTAAAAGTTCAAAAGGAATGAAAGGATTGATTGATTTTAATCTATCAGTTTTATCAATTAAATTAAGTAATTGCTTTTTGAATAGTTTATTCTCATGTTCTTGCTTTTCAATGGATATTAGAATTTCGTTTTTTAATTCGTTAACGGTTTGAATATCTGTGTATTGTTTAATAAACTTAATTGCATTTTCAAAAGATGTAATAATAACGCCACTGCCTTTTGTAGCTTCAACTATACCCATATCGGATAAAATACATATTGCCCTTCTTGCGGTTTCTGGAGAAACGCCATATTTGCTTGCAATTGCTGATCTTGCAAATATTTTATCACCTTGTTTATATTCGCCATTTGCTATTTTTGATGCAATTTCAGTTGCAATTTGCTGATACCTTGGGCTAACAATTTTGATTTTTGCATCCATATATTTCATTTCCTTAATTTTATTAATCACAACATATAAAAATATATTGCACAAAAAACTATACCATATACTAATTAATTATTCAACTGCAATAATTAATTAGTAATTTCAAATGTGAAATTACCCGAATAGTTATTACTATTAATAGTTTAAAAATATTCACGGAATTGTATTGAATTAGATTGAAATATATAATAATATAACTATATATGAAAATGGTTAGGAGTGCTAAATTGGAAGATTTAAACCAAGCAATACAAGAAGTTATGCAACAAGATATTATTAGATTGGTTGTTAGCAATAAAATAAATAATGATGTTAAGTACAATAAAGTCGTATTTGAATTAATAGAAAATGATAAAAAACAATATTATCAAATTGAAAAATTTACTGACAAACAGGTGTTTCATGAAAATATAGATACTAATGAGTTGCAACAAAAGTTGTTAGACGTTGCAACGAATAGCTATAAGCAAATTTCTGCTTGGTCAAGTACAAGTACATTTGATATAAAAATATCTAAAAAGGGTAAAGTTTTGTTAAGCAAGAAAAACAGCAATATTGCTATTGTTGTTAACAAAAACCATAATAAAGGGAAGAATTATATTCTTAAAGAGGGAATGTTAATTCAACCTCTTATTGATTTAGGCGTTTTGACAAAAGAGGGTAAAATAGTTAATTCTAAATATGATAAGTATAAACAGATTAACAGGTTTGTAGAAATTATTGATGATGAAGTAAAAAAGAATGATTTTAAAGAGCTTACTATTCTTGATTTTGGATGTGGCAAATCTTATTTAACATTTGTACTTTACTACTATTTTGTTGAAATAAAAAAAATAAAAGTGAATATGATTGGATTAGACCTAAAAGAAGATGTAATAAAAAAATGTAATGATATAGCCACGAAATACAAGTATGATAATTTGCATTTTGAGCTTGGAGATATAAACGGGTTTAAATATAATAATAAAGTTGATATGGTCATAACTCTACATGCTTGTGACACAGCAACCGACTATGCTTTGTATAATGCAGTAAAGTGGAACAGTAAATTGATTTTCAGTGTGCCGTGTTGTCAACATGAGTTAAATCAACAAATTAAAACTGATGAATTGTCTATTCTCACTAAGTATGGAATAGTGCAGGAGAGAATAGCTGCACTAATGACTGATAGTATTCGAGCAAATTTACTGGAAAGTGTAGGCTATAATGCTCAACTCCTTGAATTTATAGATATTGAACATTCACCAAAAAATATATTGATTAGAGCATCAAAAGCAAATATAGCAAAGGATAAAAAACAAAAAGCATTAGTTGAAGTAGAAAATTTAATGAAAGAATTTAGTTTAAAGCCAACGTTATTTAATTTATTAAAACGAGATAAATTAATATAAATTGATATTGAATTTATATTAGACAGAAAAGGGAGATGTAGCAAATGGATTTTTTTGAAATGATTAAGGTAATAATTCTTGGTATCGTGGAGGGGATTACGGAATGGCTTCCAATTAGCAGCACAGGTCATATGATTTTGGTGGATGAGTTTTTAAAATTAAATGTGACTGATGCATTTAAAGAAATGTTTTTCGTGGTGATACAACTTGGCGCAATTTTGGCTGTAGTAGTTTTATTCTGGAAAAAAATATTTCCGTTTTCAGCAAAAGAAAAGTATTTTATAAAAAAAGATACTATGTCCATGTGGTTTAAGATACTTGTAGCATGTATTCCAGCAGGTGTTATAGGACTTAAATTTAACGATATAATGGATGAACTTTTCTATAATCCGTGGACAGTTGCAACTACACTTACACTATATGGTGTATTGTTTATCATAATTGAAAATAGAAATAAAAACCGTGAGCCAAAGGTGAATACGTTAGCAGACCTTTCTTATAAGACAGCGTTTATAATTGGTGTATTTCAAATGTTGTCATTAATCCCAGGTACATCACGCTCAGGTGCAACAATTATTGGTGCAATCCTTATTGGTACATCAAGAACAGTTGCAGCAGAGTTTACATTCTTCCTTGCAATTCCTGCAATGGTTGGTGCAAGCGCATATAAGCTAATGAAGTTTGGTTTGGACTTCACTGGTTCAGAGATGATAATATTACTAACAGGAATGGTTGTTGCTTTTGCAGTGTCTGTAATTGTAATTAAATTCTTGATGAGTTATATCAAAAAACATGACTTTAAGGTATTTGGTTGGTATAGAATTGTTCTTGGTATTATAGTACTATTGTACTTCTCAATAGTTAGATAATAGGATTAAATTAGCATTAGAAAAATTTAAGGTTTGTATAACTGAATAATATCAAAAATCCACTATCTAACGATAGTGGATTTTTTGCATACACACAGCATTAAGCAATTAACTCTTTCTGTATGCATTAGGGGTAATACCAAATTCGTTTTTAAATGCTCTAATAAAACTATTTGAATCATAAAAACCTGTTTGTATAGAAATTTGAGAAATATCAAGGGCTGAATTGAATAATAGTTCTTTAGCATAAGAAAGCCTGTTTAAAAGCAAATATTGTTTAGGGCTATACCCTGTTAATTCTTTAAAAGAATGACTAAGATAATACTTATTAATATAAAATTTATCGGCCAATTCAGATATTAAAATATTCTCATTGAAATGCTTTTCTATATACTTTTGTACTTCGAATATTTCAGGTTTTATATTTTTGCTTGGTATGGGAAAGCGGTTGCTTTCTAATCGAAAAAGTGTAATTAGCAATTCTTTTATATTATTTGAAATTATTTCTTCGCTGAAGTTATCTTGGTTTTGGTATTCAGAAAGAATTACATTAAAAACACTTTCTGCACATTCTGGCGCATCAAAATAATGAACAAAACCAATAGGCCTATTTTTAAATATGGAAATTAGTTTGGGGTTACTAATAAGTTTATCTAGTTTTTTAGGAGAAAGGTTAATATAGTACCTTTCATACTCATTAGATAAAATCTTAATTGAATGTTCTTCTAGACAGCTTATATAGATAATGCTATTATCATTTATTAAATAGTTGTTGCAATTTATTGCAAGTTCTATATTGCCTTTTTTTATATAGATTATTTCATAGGTCATATGATAGTGTTTATTCCATGATTTAATTTCGTTTGAATATTTACATTCGCAAATAACAGAATCTTTCATCTAATCATCCTTTAAAAGCAATTTTTGCATATTATATAGCAATATAAAGATACACCTACTATTTTATTTATTATATCATATAAATAAAGATATTTGTGTATAGAAAGGAAGTTTTTTTTGAATACAAAGTTTAACTTTGCAAATTTAGACGATTTGAAAAGTAAATTAACACAACTAAACATATCACTGCCATTAAGTGATAACACAGCTGTTTTAAAAGACAGCATATGTGTAAATGAAAAAACTATCAAAAACCGCATTGCAATTCAGCCGATGGAGGGGTGTGATGGAGAAACTGATGGAAGACCAAGTGAGATTACAAAAAGAAGATATGACCGATTTGCAAAAAGTGGAGCAGGACTAATCTGGTTTGAGGCAGTAGCTATAACTAATGATGGAAGGGCAAATCCAAGACAGCTATTTTTGAATAAAAATACTTTAAATGAATTTAAGGAATTAGTTTCGCAAATTAAGCAGACTTGTCTTGATAAAAATGGTTTTGAACCTGTTATTATAATGCAAGCAACACATTCAGGACGCTATTCTAAACCTAATGGAGTACCAGAGCCGATTATTGCTTATAATAATCCCTTGTTTGAAAAAGAAAATCCAATAAGTGAAGATAGGATAATTACTGATGATAGATTAAGGGAACTTGAGATTGTAATGGGTAATGTTGCTAAAATGGCACAAGAAGCTGGTTTTGACGGAATTGATATAAAGTGCTGTCACCGTTATTTAAACAGTGAGCTGTTATCAGCATATACAAGAAAAGGTGAATATGGCGGAAGTTTTGAAAACAGAACTCGTTTCTTAATTAACAGTATAAAAAACGCGCAGAAAAATACTTCAGAGAATTTTATAGTTACATCAAGACTTAATATTTATGATGGATTTTTGTACCCTTATGGGTTTGGAGTAAATGAAAATGATGGATTAACACCAGATATGGCAGAGCCGTTAAAGCTTGTTGATATTTTGCATAATAAACTTGGTGTAAATTTGCTTGATATAACAATAGGGAATCCGTATGTTAATCCTCATGTAAATAGACCAGCTGATGTCGTCGCTTACGAATGTGATGAAAACCCATTGGCAGGGGTACAACGCATGATAAACTGCATAAAGCAAATCCAAAATGCAAATACAAATCTTGTAATAGTTGGATCTGGTTTAACATATTTACGTGAATTTTCAGCAAATCTTGCCGCTGGTGCAATTGAGAAAGGTTATTTTACAATTGCAGGTTTTGGCAGACAAGCTTTTGCTTATCCTGATTTTGCTAATGATATATTAAAAAATGGAGAATTAAAACCACAAAAATGTTGTATTACGTGTAGTAAATGCACTGAACTTATGCGAAACGGATGCGTAACTGGTTGTGTTATTAGGGATAAATATTATTTAAACCTGTATCAAGAAAAAGTATTAAAAAATATAAAGGTGTGATTTAAGATGATTACAAAAATTGCAATAGTTACAGGCTCTAGGAGAGGAATAGGTCTTGCAATTGCCAAAACATTAGGGCAAAATGGGTATAAAGTCATTATAAGTGATATTATAAATGAAGCAGAAGTAGGCTTGTTATTACAAGAACTTGATAATGAAAACATTAATGCTGAATATATTAAATGTGATATATCAAAACATGATGACAGAGAAAACCTCATTAAAGCAGCTATATCGAAATACGGGAGAATTGATATTCATGTAAATAATGCAGGTGTTGCACCAGTTGTAAGAGCGGATATTTTAGAAACAACAGAAGAAAGTTTTGATAGGCTAATGGATATTAACTTAAAAGGCACATTCTTTTTAACCCAAATTGTTTCAAATAAAATGATAGAAATAAGTGAAACTGAATTAGAAGACTATTGCCCACGAATTATAAATATTAGTTCAATGTCGGCATATACTTCATCAACATCAAGAGGGGAATATTGCATATCAAAAGCAGGAATTTCAATGTCAACAATGCTTTTTGCAGATAGACTTGCAGAATATAATATACCAGTGTTTGAAGTAAGACCTGGAATAATCCTTACCGACATGACGCAAACGGTTAAAGAAAAATATGATAAGCTTATTGCAGAGGGCATTACGCCGATTAAACGATTTGGATTGCCTCAAGATGTTGCTAATTGTGTACTCGCTGCAAGTTCAGGATTGCTTGATTTTGCGACAGGGCAAATCCTAAATGCCGATGGAGGATTTCACATTAGAAGATTATAATAATTAAATAAGTATAAGGAGTAATTAATGGAGAATGCAATCTATACTATAAGCGGAACAAAAATACCAGTAATAGCT
The DNA here is from genome assembly GCA_032091455.1 of Oscillospiraceae bacterium. Taxonomy (GTDB): domain Bacteria; phylum Bacillota; class Clostridia; order Oscillospirales; family Ruminococcaceae; genus Paludihabitans. Next base: position 38,365 of record DAMDCT010000011.1, read on the forward strand.
TTAGATACAGTGGTTATAGGATCGGGTTGTGCAGGATTTAATGCAATTGATACCCTGTATGATTTAGGCGAGAGAAATATTGCTTTAATCACGGAAGGAATAAACATGGGCACTTCTCGCAATACGGGAAGTGATAAGCAAACTTATTATAAACTAACTCTCGCTTCCAATTGTCAAGATAGTATATTTGAATTAGCACAAAACTTGTTTAATGGTGGAGGAGTAAATGGAGATACTGCCTTAATAGAAGCAGCTTGTTCTGTACGTTCTTTTATGAAACTTGTTAATTTAGGTGTTCCATTTCCAACTAATAAGTATGGTGAATATGTAGGGTATAAAACCGACCATGACCCACGGAAACGTGCGACTTCATGTGGCCCATTAACCTCAAAGATTATGACTGAGCAATTGGAAAAGTCTATTTTAAGAAAAGGCATAAAAATATTTGACCAAATGCAAGCCGTTAAATTTATAGTAAAAGATAATCGCATTAAAGGAATAATTGCCATTGATTTAAATAGACTATCAAAAAATGATATAGGACTTACAGTATTCAATGTAAACAATGTGATTATGGCAACAGGTGGACCTGCAGGAGTTTACTATAACTCTGTATATCCTGAAAGTCAAACAGGCATGACAGGTATTGCACTAGAAGTTGGTGCTAAGGCTTGTAATTTGCAAGAGTGGCAATATGGGCTTGCATCAACAAAATTTAGATGGAATGTTTCTGGCACTTATCAGCAAGTTTTGCCTAAATATATTTCAGTTGATAAAGAGGGAAATGAAAGAGAATTTTTGCTTGATTATTTTGATAATCCTAATGAAGCGTTAGACACGGTGTTTTTAAAGGGCTATCAGTGGCCGTTTGATGTGAAAAAAATAAGTGATTTGTCTAAATCATCAATTATTGACATTATAGTTCATTATGAAATATTTAATAGAGGTAATAGAGTTTTCATGGATTTTAGAAATGAACCAACTGGACTAGAGAATGGTTTTGACAATTTGTCAGAGGAAGCAAGAAACTACTTATTTCGTTCCAATGCAATGGTAGAAAAGCCTATAAATCGCCTTGAAATTATGAACAAAAAGGCAATTGAATTATATAAAAACAATGGAATTGATTTGTATACAGAGCCGTTAGAAGTTTCAGTCTGTGCGCAACATAATAATGGCGGTATAGCTGTGGATATGAACTGGCAAAGTAGTGTTGATGGGTTATTTGTTGTGGGTGAGGCTGCTGGCACTTTTGGCGTATATCGTCCTGGTGGTTCTGCACTAAATTCAACGCAAGTAGGGTCTCTTAGAGCGGCGGAGCATATAGCATATTCGACTAAAAAGCAAGTGCTAAATAATAAGGAGTTTATTTTATTTGCAACTAGCGAGATAAAATGCCTTATAGATAATATCAACAAGATTGTTGAAAATAAGGGAACACCAAATGTTATTGAAAAGAGAGTAGAATTACAAAAGAAGATGAGCAAAAATGCGGCACATATGCGCCGTTTAAAGGCTATGCAGAATTTACACAAAATCATAGAAAATGAATATGCTAATTTTTACAATAAAACTGTAATTGACTCTTACGAAGATATACCTTATGCTTTAAAAAATAGAGATATTATGATTACACAAATTGCAATGCTGTGTGCTATGTGTAAAGCAGGGGAAATGGTGGGGAGTAGGGGGTCGGCTCTATTAATAAGTGGCTGTAGCGAGCAAATACTTGATAAGTTAAAGCACTTGACCTATGTTAAAGGTGATGATAACTACAATGGTAAATTAGTTTCAACTGTATTTGAAGAACGGATTGCGTATTCAACAATAGAAAATGTTCGCCCATTAGTAATAACTGATGATTGGTTTGAAAATGTTTGGAATGAGTATAATCAAAAAACGAGTAGGGTTTAATTTTTATAAAACTATATTTTATGGAATGTGAGTTGGTAAATATGTTTAATGCGGCTTTTTTAGGAAAAGGAACATTTGATTTTTATGAAACAATCTACACTAAAAACACAAGAGATATTTTATCTGAAAAATTGGAATTTATTGATGAACTAATTACTTATGATAACTTTAAACAATATAGTGAACAATTAAAATCAAGTGAATACATATTTTCATCTTGGGGAATGCCATGCTTTACTGAGCAAGAAATAGAAGAATACTTCCCTGCTTTAAAGGCAGTCTTTTATGCGGCGGGTTCAGGGCAACATTTTGCACGTCCATTTTTAAATAAAGGGATAAAGGTGTTCAGTGCGTGGGCGGCAAATGCTGTTCCAGTTGCCGAGTATGCTGTTGCTCAAATAATTCTTGCTAACAAAGGATTTTATCAAGCTGTTAATAAATTCAATGATTATGGACGCAAGATAGCCGGCGATTATTGCAATACTTTTACTGGAAATTACGGCACTAAAATAGGAATTATAGGTGCTGGAATGATAGGTAAAGAAGTTATAAAGCTATTGAAGCCTTATAGGCTTGATGTGCTTGTATTTGATCCATTTTTGTCACAAGGAAAGGCAAACGAGTTAGAGGTCACTCTTTCAAGTCTTGAAGATATTTTCACACAATGTACGGTTATATCTAATCATCTTGCAAATAATCAACAGACGAAGAAAATGCTGAATTACAATCTGTTCTCTTTGATGAAAGACAATGCAACTTTCATTAACACAGGGCGAGGTGCCCAAGTAGTAGAAGATGACTTAGTTAGAGCCTTAAAGGAAAAAGAAAATAGAACGGCGCTTTTAGATGTAACAGAACCTGAACCGCCTATACAAGGACATGACTTTTATAAAATGCAAAATGTGTTTTTAACCCCTCATATTGCTGGCTCAATGAAAGATGAAGTTGCAAGAATGGGTGAGTATATGTGTAATGAATTCATAGCTCTTATTGATGGGGATATGACAAAATACGAAGTTACGCTAAACATGCTAGAAACAATGGCGTAAAATAAGAAAGGGATAGGCATAAATATGAAAAGAGGATTAGTATCAGTAACGTTTAGAAATTTGTTACCTGAACAAATTATTAGCCTTGTGAAAAACGCTGAACTTGATTGTATAGAGTGGGGTAGTGATATTCACGTACCAGTTGGTGACATTGAAAACGCTAAAAATGTAGCAAAGCTTATGGCTGAAAATAATCTTGAAACAATTTCTTATGGCTCGTATTATAGAGTTGGAGAAAGCGTCAATTTTACAGATGTTTTAAATACTGCATTGGCCTTAGATGCTCCTAATATACGAGTATGGGCAGGCTCTATAGACAGCGAGGATGCAACAGAAGAATATCGTAAAAAAGTAGTAGAGGATGCAAAATTAATATCACAATTGGCACAGCAAAAAGGAGTGACAATTTCCTTTGAATATCATGGACAAACACTCACAAATACTCAACAATCTACTGTGCAATTATTAAACGAGATTAACAGTAATAATACTTTCACATATTGGCAGCCATTATCAAATACAAGTTATGAGGAAAACTTGCAAAACATTAAAGAACTTATTGAACTAAATAAGCTTAAAAATATTCATGTTTATCATTGGGGCAATGATTGCAAATTCCCTTTGTCTGATGGAAAAAATCTTTGGCAAGAATATGTAAAAATTGCTAAAAATAATATTAATGCAATGTTGCTTGAATTTGTAAAAGAAAATAGCATTGAGCAATTTTATGAGGATGCAAAAATTGCAAAACTTCTGTAAATGATGTATTGGACAGTGGTTATTGCGTTTTAATCTGTTGTTTAGTTGATTGGAGCGCATTCAGTGGGAGATGTTATGTAGCGGATAATTATGGCTGTAATACACTTTAAAATTAAATCGTATTACATATTCTTTTTGAAATAGCTAATACTATTTACATATTAGACCTATATAATTGAGAGGAGTAATGTTATGCACCAAGATATAAAAAGCCAAACATTAAATGAAATTGAGAGCCGTATAACCAGATTAAAAGAGCATGAGGATGATAAAATTATTTTAACAGGGAACCAGTACGATGAACTTAATCAATCACTTTCTAAAGTAATTGGAGTTGCACTTTTAGGTGAATTAGAAGGACTTAAATCTTTTATTGAGAAGCTACATTAATGTAGCTTCTCTTTTTACTTATTAATATTACCCTATAATTCTATCTGTCTAATAATTTCATTTAATGTACTCGCTGACTTTTTGAGGTTTTGTAACTCGACTGTATTAAGTGGAATTTCGATTACATTTTCGACACCCTCGCTTCCCACAATTGAGGGTAATCCAATACATAGATCATTTAAGCCATAATGATTATTTACAAGACTGGAAACTGTTAAAATTGAATGCTCATTTCGAATAATGGACTCAACAATTCTCAATACAGCAAGCGAAATTCCATAATAAGTTGCACCTTTTCTCTTAATGATTTCATATCCACTATTCTTTACATCAAGATAAATATTTTGCTTTGTTATTGTTCCACAGCACTTTCCAGCATTGTTGCAAAAATCGTCAATGTTGATACCAGAGATATTAGCAGAGCTCCATACAGGGAGCTCACTGTCACCATGTTCACCAACCATAAAAGCATGAATATTTCTGCTATCAACATTTAAATGCTCGCTTAAAAGATATTTTAATCTTGCTGTATCTAATACTGTTCCAGATCCAATCACCCTATTTGGTGTAAATCCTGATAATTTTAGTGTAACATAAGTTAAAATATCTACAGGGTTAGAAACAACAAGTAAAATACAATTTTGATTTTGTTTTGTAATTTCTGGAATTATAGATTTAAAGATATTTACATTCTCTAGAACAAGGTCTAGTCTAGTTTGATTGGGTTTTTGTCCTGTTCCTGCTGTAATGATAACAATAGCACAATCTTTAATATCATTATATGTTCCAGCATGGATGTCAACTGGTTTTATAAAAGGATTACAATGATTTAAGTCCATTGCCTCTCCTTGTGCCTTTAAATGGTTTAAATCAATTAAAATGATTTCAGAAAATAAGCCACTCTTCATTAAAGTAAAAGCAATTGAAGTCCCAACAAACCCACAGCCTATAATTGCGCATTTTTTTATATCCATTTCAAAATCTCCTTTAATAGACTCAATTATAAATAGTATGTCCTAATTGTTTTGATATACTTTACTCAATAGGATGAACAATACAAAATTGAAAAACTGAATTTAATGAGTAAGTATGATTTTAGATGTTTTCATGTGAGAATGTAATAAAAGACATTATAATGGATATTATAATAATACAAAAATAGAAGGAGGTGTTTTTATGGATGATAAGAAAGATAAAAAGTCATCAGGAACAGTATTTTTACGATGGCTTGGTAGACTTGCAATAATTACAATTGTTTTAATAATAGTATCTTATTTTACGCCCGGCTTTAGAATTATCGGCATATGGTCATTTGTCGGTGCTGCACTTGTTATTAATATACTTGATTATTTTATTGAAAAAGTATTAGGAATTGATGCCGCACCTTATAGTAAAGGAATAAAGGGCTTTTTTGTTGCAGCATTAATTTTATATATCACACAATTTATAGTTCCAAATATGAATGTAACAATTATAGGCGCAATTATTGCTGCATTATTAATTGGCGTTTTGGATGCGATATTCCCTGCTAGAATAATGTAAAAATACTAGTTCTATATTTGCTTAAAGAGAGCAATTGATAGATAATACAACGTTATTTCAGACTATTGGATAAACATTATTCGGAATTTTACAGTGTCTATTGTTATTGTTATGCCCTTAGCTTGGTTTATTCAAACTATAATTATACTTGATTTATAATAACAAAACTAATGATAGAAAAACAATAAACAATATTTGAATATGACATAAAAATTAAATGAAATATTGAAAGAGAAATGATTATATGTTTAAACATGAAAAACAATTATTCCATCCAGTCCAAGTTGAAAAAGCAAATCCTCAATATGCAGTTCTATTACAAGAACAGCTAGGTGGGGGGAATGGTGAACTAAAAGCGGCACTACAATATATGTCACAAAGTTTTAGAGTAAAGGATCCAGCAATAAAAGATTTATTCATGGACATTGCGGCAGAAGAGTTAAGTCATATGGAAATGGTTGCAACTACAATTAACTTATTGAATGGTCACGACGTTGATTATACACAAGTAGAAGCTGGAGAAATACAAACACATGTGATTTTAGGATTAAACCCAGGACTCATAAACTCATCTGGTTATTCTTGGAATGCAGACTATGTTACTGTAACGGGCGATCTATGTGCTGATTTATTGTCTAATATTGCATCTGAGCAACGTG
>DAMDCT010000011.1:44687-46066 GCA_032091455.1 Oscillospiraceae bacterium
AACGTGCTAAGGTAGTGTATCAATATCTATATAGACAAATAAATGATGCAAAAGTGAAAGAGACTATCGACTTCTTACTTAACCGGGAAGAAGCTCATAATGCCCTATTCAGAGAAGCTTTCAATAGAGTACAAAACACAGGATCAAACAAGGACTTTGGAGTTACTGAGGATTCCAAACTATATTTTAATCTATCAAGTCCTTCTCCCAATAACCAATTTGACAAAACGCAAGCTAATCCTCCAAGCTTTAATAGTTAATATAAATAATATAGTAACTTATTTATCTAATTTGAATAAGCTATTTAGTTGATTTTTTATTTTACTTTTAATCTTACTGCTTAGATTATACGAACGGGTTCTCATTGACTTCGATAATATAAATTTAATCTTTCTTAATATAATGTAAAAATCCACCTTTATAGTTGACTTTAATTAAACTATTGTATGCATATTTTGGCTATTCATGTTAAATTGTTGATGTAGAAATAAATAATGCTGTTGTTATACTAAATTATATGTGATATGTTAAATTACGAGCAAATTTAGATTTGTATTATTATAGTGTGAAGTGAAATTATTATGAAAAAACAACCAGTCTATTTAAAGATATAACAATCGTTGAAACAAGGTATTATGGATAGAACATATCATATCGGCACATTGATTCACCAGAGCCGCAACTTGAAAGTGAATCAAAGTAAGCAGAACAACAATACGAAAAGCAATTGATTTATTAGTCAAGGATGGATATATTCTTGTGAAACAAGGCTATGGTACACAGGTAATAAGTCAAAAGACTATGCAAAATTTAGACTGTGTGATTATATAAATTATTAGAGGAAAAGTATAATATTGAATTTACAAGTTCTACAGATATATTAAATGCATGTAACTCAGGTTTTGAAGAAGGTAACTTGCTAGAAATTGAACATGAAACTGCACTGATTTAAATTAAAAGAAAATGTTATATTAATAGCCAAATTGCCGAACTTGATATAGTTAAAGTTATATCACATAAATATGAATTTGAAGTATATATTAATAAAAAAACGAGTTAAACATAATTTTGTTCAACTCGTTTTTTTATTAATTAAAGTAAAATTGACTTATTTACATGTAAACATAGTTATGTTATAATCAGCTCAAATAATAAATGGAGTTGTATAGATGAGTGTGAGTGTTAAATAATTACCTAGATTAATTGACATTAGTTGCGTTAGAACTGATGTCACAATAGAAGAGCTAGAAAAGATGGTTCAACTAGCAAAACAATATAGACTTTTTTACTGTTTTGCAATGCTGTGCTTTACGCCTTGGCTTGCGGATGCATTGAAAGATGAAAAAGATATTTTGCTTGGTGGAGTAATTGGATTTCAT
>DAMDCT010000012.1:0-4461 GCA_032091455.1 Oscillospiraceae bacterium
TTAATTTCCAGTTTACATCTTGTATACCGTAAGCTAACATGTTTCTGTATACTTTGTTAGTGTTAGCATATTGCATGTACTCAAGACATCTGTCAATATTTTTTGTGTTAGGGCTGATACCGTTCATTGAACCTTGGATACCATCAGTTGTGTAAATAGGTCCATATTTCTTTTTAATAACTACAGTATAAGGTTTACTAGCGCCCCAAATTGCTACAGCACCCTCAAACCCTTGGCCTTGACCTATAACTATATAATCAAAAGCTTTATCTTTAGTTAGGATGTCTTTGTTTATGTAGCCAGCATCATACCATGATTTAATTGTTTTTAGGTCATCTACGTACTCTTTGTCTTCCCACATAGGAACAATTTTTGTGTTGTTACTGTCAAGATTAATACCCATGTAAAGGAATAGACCTAATTGATCAAAATTCTCTTCTTGTCCAAATCCATTTTGGTCCATATTAAGTGGAGCTGTTAAATCATTTGGAAACTTTTTGCCAGAATCATTAAATTCTTTAAGCTTTTTTAGAAGAGGAGTAGCAGTGTTTGTATCAAAACCAAGAGCATTGAACTCTGCTTCTGCTTTTGCTTCATCAAAAACATATTCTTTGTTAGCTTGCCAAAAGTTTGTTTTAGCTGAATCTTTGTAAACTGGAACTGCGTAAACTTTACCATTAACTTTTGAGCCTTCCCATACTACTTCAGGAATATATTTGTATAGGTCAGGAGTAACTGTCTTTACTTTTTCAGTAATATCAGCTAATGAATTTGATTGGGAGGCAACGATATAGTTATTATACCATGCACATGTGAAAACCATATCAAAATCTCCACCTGTTGCTACCATTGTCTTTACCTTATCTCCATCAGGAGAAAATTTAAAATCGATTTCTGTCTGAATGTCTTTTAAAGACTGTTCATTTAATGCTTTAATCGCTGCATCGGGTTTCTTAGGTGAATCACCAAAGCAATACCATGATAGTTTAACTGGTTCTTTTTTTACTTCTGGTTGAGAACTATTAGTATCTGCAGATCCTGATTTCACTTCTTTTTCTTCACCTTTACAAGCAACGAACATAGAAGACACCATTGCAATAGCTAATAACAATGATAAGATTTTCATTTTGCCTTTCATAACTAAATCCTCCTAAAAATTTATTGTTCAATCCATAATAATGGATTAAATCACATACTGAAATTTAATAATTAGCAATATTAAATAAAAAAATTAACTGTGTTAAGAGTTAATTGTTTACAATGTGATGAAATTAAATCATTTATTTGAAATTTGTATTTTTATTGTAATAAAAATACATTAAATATACAATAACATATATTTTATAATTTGTCCACTATTTTTTAAAATTTTGTGCAAATAGACAAGAACCCATAAGGTTGGATGTCTATTTCACACTTTATTAGCTTTGTAGATGCTATTCGTTGTATATATTTTTGAGTAGTAAAATATCTAACCATTATACATATATTACACGTTTTAAAACACAAAACAGTGCTTGACATTATTAATATATTTATATATTATATTAGTAATGATATATAGGCTTTTAATAGCTTTGCTATTAAAATTAAAAGGGAAGTTGGGTGTAAATCCCACGCAGTCCCGCTGCTGTAAATGTTAGCAATTTTTCACAATGCCACTGATATTAATAATATTGGGAAGGCGAAAAGTTACGTTAAGCATGAGCCAGAAGACCTACCTGTATACAAAGTTTAACTTATTCTGCGTGGATACGGAATGTGTTATTTATATTACAGAGATCTTCAGAACGAATACTAGATGACTTTTCTAATGATTTTTGTAAAAAAGTTAATTCATAATTAAAATTATGAGTTTGATTTTTATCATATTATGTATGATATTTATAAATAATAATTTTAATCCGTCCTATACGCAGTGATAACTGCATGTAGGACGGATTTTTGTGCTTGTGCTGTTTTTATAAGTTGTATAGGATATTAAAAATTTATTTAAGGTGGAAGAATTATGAAATTGACAAAATTTAAGAGAATCACTATTGGTATTTCAATCACGATTAGTATGATGCTTGTTATGCCAAGCACAGTATCTGCAATGCACATTATGGAAGGATATTTATCACCAACATGGTCAATAGCATGGGGGGCATTATGCATTCCTTTTGTTGTTGCAGGCTTCTTTTCTATTAAAAAGAAAATTACTGTTGACCCAAAGAAATTGATACTATTTGCGCTTTGCGGTGCATTTGCATTTGTCTTGTCAGCACTAAAAATTCCTTCAGTAACAGGAAGTTGCTCACATCCAACTGGCGTTGGTCTTGGTGCAATAATGTTTGGACCAACGGCAATGGCAGTTATCGGCGTAATAGTATTATTATTTCAAGCAATTTTATTAGCACATGGAGGTGTAACAACGCTAGGTGCTAACACATTTTCAATGGGAATTGTAGGTCCGATATTATCATTTGTAGTATATAAATTATCAAAAAAATGTGGATTGAAAACAGGATTATCAGTTTTCTTAGCAGCATTTATAGGGGATATTGCTACATATATTATGACTTCAATTCAACTTGCAATGGCATATCCAGATAACGGAAGCTTTTTTGTATCGTTAGTTAAATTTTTAGGAGTTTTTGCTGTTACTCAATTACCACTTGCAGTTTGTGAGGGGCTTTTGACAGTAGTAGTATTTAATATTCTTGAAAAGTATAGCAATAAAGAGCTTAAAGAGCTTTCAGTAATAGATTAATTAGAATGAAAATTATAGGAGGACATTACAATGCGTTTATGGAAGAAAAATCTTATATTAATATTAGCAGTTATAATTATTGGGGTTGCACCTTTATTATTGCGCAAGGATGCTGAATTTGCTGGTGCTGATGGGTTAGCGGAAGAATTGATTACACAAGTTGACAAAGATTATAAACCATGGTTTTCACCATTAATAGAGTTACCTAGTGGAGAGATTGAGTCATTAATGTTTGCACTTCAAGCTGCAATCGGAGCAGGTGTGGTTTGCTTTATTTTAGGTAGGTTAACAGCAAAGCCTAAAAAAGATAATAACGGTGATAAGAATGTTCCTAATTGAGGAAACTGCATATACGTCGAAAATATCCAAAGTAAATCCGCACAGCAAGATTATTTTAGGATTGACGTCGCTTATAATTTGTCTTAGCTTTAATACTTATATGGTGAGCATTTTGACAATTATTGTTATGGGTTTTTTATCAATAGTATATGGTAAGACAGCAATTCGTAAATATTTAGGACTATTATCAATTCCACTAGGTTTTTTATTACTCGGCACAGTTACCATATTGATTAGTAGATGTGATATTACTAAAGATGTGTTACTTTATTTTAGGGTTTTCTCAAATTACTATGGAATTACAGTTGCGTCATTGCAAAAAGGTCTTTTGCTTATTTTGAGGGCATTGGGTGCAGTTAGTTGTATGTATTTTGTTTCACTTAATACTACAATGAATGATATACTAACTGCATTGCGACAATGTAAAATACCAGTGTTGTTAGTGTCGCTTATGGAACTTATTTATCGATATATTTTCGTTATTTTGCAAGAAGCAAATAAAATTAAAATTGCACAGCACTCAAGACTTGGATATAAAGATTTCAAAACCAGCATGAAATCATTAGGAGAGTTAGTGGCTATGGTTTTTCTACGAACGTTTTTAAGGTGCGATAAGATTTATGCGTCTTTACAATCTAGAGGTTATGAGGGTGAATTTAAAGTAATCAAACAACCATATCAATCGTCAAAAGTGATATGGTTGTTATGTGTAGTTATTAATTTATTGCTACTATTGGTTGGAATTTGGGAGGCTTTTTGTGCTTGATACAAAATTAAAGATACTGTCTGAAGAAAATATTATTGAAACGAAAAATCTATGTTATAGCTATGAAAATGCAAAGAATGCATTATCTGATGTGAACATTGCAATAAAAAAAGGTGCAGTAACTGCAATATTAGGTGGGAATGGTGCTGGAAAATCCACTTTGTTTTTGAACCTAAATGGAGTATTTACACCAAGTAGTGGTGATGTTTATTTTGATGGAAAAAAAGTTGAGTTTAATAAAAAAGGTATTAAAGAACTTCGCAAACGTGTGGGTATTGTGTTTCAAGACCCAAATGACCAATTGTTTTCTGCAAGTGTAGTAAATGATATTTCATTTGGAGCAATCAACATAGGGTTATCTGATGAAGAAGTTAAAAAACGTGTGGAAGAGGCAATTAATCAAACAGGTGTAGAAAAATTGATAGACCGACCAACACATGCATTGAGTTTTGGACAAAAAAAACGTGTTGCAATTGCTGGCGTTTTAGTTATGAAACCAGATGTAATTATATTGGATGAACCAACAGCAGGACTTGACCCAGAGGGTGTAAGCGAGTTGTTAAAACTTCTTTTAAAAATAAAAGAAGATACAGGAATTTCAATA
>DAMDCT010000012.1:4471-13469 GCA_032091455.1 Oscillospiraceae bacterium
AACTCATGATATTGATATTGTTCCACTTTATTGTGATTATGCTTATGTATTAAATAGCGGGAAAGTAGCATTGAAGGGAACACCAAAGGAACTATTTTGTAAAGCAAGAGAATTGAGAAGCCTATCATTACGTATTCCACGAATTGCACACTTAATGGAAGTATTGAAGAAAAAAGATAAGCTAAACGTAGATGAAACTGCATCAACTATATCACAAGCAAGAGTTACTATAAAGGAGCTACTAAAAAACCATGAATAATGATAAGATAATTGTTAAGAATGGAAAAGCGATGCGACTGGGATATACAACAGGAAGTTGTGCCACAGCAGTGGCGACAGCGGCAACCCAAATGCTACTTAGCAAAACAGAAGTTTCATCTGTTTTCATAACATTACCCAGTGGTGAAAAGGTTGCTTTTTTAATTGATGACATCAAATATAGTAATGACAAAATATCCTGTTCGGTGACAAAAGATGCGGGGGATGACCCCGATGTTACGGACGGGATAAAAATATTTGCTGAAGTAACAACTTGTGATGGTGGTATTAATATATTTGGTGGAACAGGGGTTGGAGTTGTAACCAGTAAAGGACTTCAATGTGGTGTTGGAGAGCCGGCGATTAATCCAGTGCCTAGAAGTATGATTATAAAAAACGTAACTAGTGTTTGCGAGAAGTATAATTACAACAAAGGACTTAATATTACAATATCAGTTGAGAATGGTGAAGAAGTTGCAAAGAAAACATTTAACCCCCGACTTGGCATTATTGGTGGAATATCAATATTAGGCACAACAGGTATTGTAGAACCAATGAGCGAAAAAGCATTGGTGGACACAATTCATATACTAATAGATAAACATAAGCAAGAGGATAGTGAAAATATTTTAATTTCACCAGGCAATTATGGTAGAGATTATTGCAAGAATAACTTGAATATTGATATTGACAAAGCAATTAAATGCTCAAATTTTATTGGGGAAACGTTTGACTATCTTGTATATAGTGGGTATAAAAAAGTATTGCTGGTAGGGCATATTGGAAAACTCATTAAGCTTGCAGGCGGAATAATGAACACACATTCCAGTATGGCAGATTGCAGAATGGAAATAATTGCGGCACATTGTGGACTAGTTGGTGCAAGCCAAAGCGTTATGAAAAAAATTATGGAATGTGTTACAACTGAAGAGGCTGTAGAGATTCTTGATAATAATAAAATTACAGATGAAATATTTAAGAGTATTATGGAAAAAATCAAATTTCAGATTGATTATCGTGTGAAAAATTCATTGCAGACGGAAATCATTTTGTTTTCTCAAGGAGATAGAATGATAGCAAAAAGTGAAAATGCGGATGAATTTGTAAAGATATTTAGAGAGGGAATATAAAATATGAACGGGAAATTTTATAGTGTGGGCGTTGGACCTGGCGACCCCATGTTGATTACATATAAGGCAGTAGATACTATTAAAAATAGCGATATTATAGTAGCACCGAAAAGCGGGGCAACAGAGAATATTGCACTTAAAATAGCAAAATCACATATTAAAGGGAAAGATGTTCTTGAATGCGACATGCCAATGATAAGAGATAAGCAAAAGCTTAATGATAACCATGACGAAGTTGCAAATAGTATTGCTAAGTTGCTAGATGAAGGGAAAACAGTTTCGTTTTTAACATTGGGTGATCCTTCGATATACAGCAGTGCAATGTACATACATAAGAGATTGACCAAAAAGGGCTATGAAACAGTACTTATTCCTGGAATAACTTCTTTTTGTGCGGCGGCGGCAAGCCTTAATACTTCACTTTGTGAGAGAGAAGAAGTATTGCACATTATCCCAGCATCTTATCCAGATACGGACAAGGCACTCGCACTTACGGGAAATAAAGTGTTGATGAAATCAGGCAAAAGCATTGTCGAAATTAAGCAAAAGTTAACTAATTACCCACATGGCAATACTGCAATGATGGTTGAATGTGCCTCTATGGAGAACGAAAAAGTACACACTAATCTGCAAAATATTGATGAAAGTGCAAGCTATTTTTCTATTATATTAATGAAATCGACAGGAGAAAAAGAATTATGATATATTTTATTGGAGCAGGACCAGGAGCCGTGGATTTAATAACAATCAGAGGACAAAAGCTATTATCAAAAGTAGATGTAATTATATATGCAGGTTCACTTGTAAACCCTCAACTATTGGATTATAAAAAGCCAGAATGCGTTGTATATAACAGTGCAACAATGACTTTAGAGCAGGTAATTGAAGTTATGGTAGATGCCTCAAAACAGGATAAGTTAGTTGTAAGACTTCATACTGGCGACCCATCAATCTATGGCGCTATTCGTGAACAAATGGATTTACTTGATACTTATAATCTTTCATATGAGGTAGTGCCTGGCGTAAGTTCATTTATTGGTGCGGCTTCATCATTAAAAGCAGAATTTACTCTTCCAGACGTAAGCCAAACGGTTATATTAACACGTATGGAGGGAAGAACTCCAGTACCAAAAGAAGAGGAAATATCAAAGCTTGCGGCACATGGTGCAACAATGGTTATATTTTTGACTACAACAATGCTTGAGGAGTTATCTAAAAGGCTAATACTTGGCGGTTATAAAAAAGATACAAAAGCCGCAATAGTTTATAAAGCTACATGGGAAGATGAAAAGATAGTAAGAACAACGGTGGAAAATCTTGCAAGAGCCGCAAAGGAAAATAATATATGCAAAACAGCACTTATTTTTGTAGGCGAGTTTTTAGGAGATGAATACCAACGTTCAAAGCTATATGACCCAACATTTACACATGAATTTAGAGAGGCAATAGAATAATGAAGATAGCAATGATAGCATTTACAGACAATGGATATGCATTACAAAAAGAGATTATCTCTAATTTTGATGAGGTTTTTACTTGCTATGATAAAACAACAAAAACGGTAAAAGAGTGGCTTAATGAAGTATTTTATCAATGTAATGCAATTGTGTTCATTGGTGCTATTGGAATTGCAACTAGATTGATAGCAAATTTAATTGTCTCAAAGGATTCAGACCCTGCTGTAATTGTAATTGATGAAAAAAGCAAGTTTGTTATTCCAATTTTATCCGGACATATTGGAGGGGCAAATTTATTGGCTCAAAGAATAGCCGATTTAATTGGCGCTGTGCCTGTCATAACTACTGCAACAGATATAAACAACAAGTTTGCAGTTGATGTTTTTAGTGTCGATAACAATTGCGTTATTGATGATATTACAAAGATTAAATCAATTTCAGCAGGAGTTTTAAGAAACGAAACGATAGGATTTTATAGCGACTTTGATATACTTGATAAATTACCAAATCAACTTGAAAAAATGGAAAATGGCAATTTGGGAATATGTATTTCTTTGGATTCAACAAAAAAACCGTTTGATGTAACTATAAATTTAATACCAACTATCATTACATTAGGCATTGGATGTAGAAAAGACACAAAGTTTGAGGACTTAGAAAATTTTGTACTAACAACATTAGAACAAAATCATATTTCATTAAAAGCGGTTAAATATATTGCTTCAATTGATTTAAAAAAAGATGAACAATGTTTATTAGAGTTTGCGAGTAAATATAATATCGAGTTTACTACATTTACAAAAGATCAACTTAATAGTGTTGCTGGGAAGTTTTCAGGTTCAGAGTTTGTAAAGGCAACAACAGGAGTTGACAATGTTTGTGAGCGAAGTGCAGTATTACAAAGTCAAGGTAAATTAATTATGAATAAAATAAAAAATAACGGTATTACAATAGCAATTGCAGTATCTGATTGGAAGTGCGAGTTTTGAATGTCATAATGGCAGGAACTGATTATGGATTAGCAACAATTGATATTAGAGAGAAGTTTTCTTTTACAAAAACAACAATAACGCAAATATATGATTACATATTAGAAGATGAAAATATATACGGTTGTGTTATAATATCTACTTGTAACAGAACAGAAATTTATCTTTCTTGCAAGGATGGTATGGTTATAAATCCATTTGAAATTTTATGTGATGCTCTTTCTTTGGATTTTAGTGAATATAAGAACATACATTTTGTTAAAACCGAAGATGAAGTAATAAAGCATTTGTGTTTTCTTGCTTGCGGTGTCAAGTCGCAAATATGGGGTGAAGACCAAATCATAAGCCAAGTCAAAAATGCAATAACAACAGCAAGAGAGTTACATGCTAGTGATAGCACATTAGAGGTTATGTTTAGGAATGCAATAACTGCTGCAAAAAAAGTAAAAACAACAATAAAACTTTCTAGTACGCAAGACTCTATTGCATACAAGGCATTTAATATAATAAACAGAGAAAAGAGAATTAAAAGAGCTTTAGTAATTGGAAATGGAGAAATAGGACGATTGATGGCATCAGTTTTAGTTGAAAATGGGATTAATACAACTATGACATTAAGGCAATATCGTTATGCTGAAAACATAGTCCCAAAAGGTGCAAATGTGGTTGAATATTGCAACCGCTATGAGGTAATGAGCAAATTTGATGTTGTAATAAGTGCGACATTAAGCCCTCACCATACGATTGAAATTGATGAGATTAATAAGCTTGAAAAGACACCTAAGTTGTTTATTGACCTTGCAGTACCACGTGATATTGACCCTCGTGTTAAAACGCTTAAAGATGTGGAATTTTATGATGTTGATAGTATTTGTGCTGATGATGTGATTGAAAATCATACAAAACAGCTTGAAATGGTGCAAGAAATTATTGATAAATATATATGTGATTATAATAACTGGTGTGAATATAAGAAAGGTTTGGTTTGTGTATGAGAATTTATGTCGTAGGGCTAGGACCGGGACAAGAACAATATATTACCCCGCAAGCACAAGAAGCAATTGCAAATAGTGAAATTATAGTGGGATATGATGTGTATGTTGACTTAATACGTCATTTAACAAGTGGGAAAGAGATAGTTTCAAATGGAATGAAAAAGGAACTGGAAAGATGCAAGTTAGCAGTTGATTATGCTTTAAAAGGCAAGATTGTATCAATGGTATGCAGTGGTGATGCTGGTGTTTATGGAATGGCAGGTATTATGCATGAAGTTGCTAAGGATAACCCTGAAATTGAAATAGTAGTTGTGCCTGGAATTACTGCAGCTTGTAGTGCGGCGGCTGTACTTGGCGCACCACTTATACATGATTTTGCAATAATATCACTTAGTGACTTATTAACTCCGTGGGAAAAAATTGAGAAACGTTTATTACTGGCATCCGAAGCTGACTTTGTAATATGTCTATATAATCCTCAAAGTAAAAAGCGAAGTGATTATCTGAAAAAAGCATGTGATATTATGCTTACTCATAAAAGTGGGACAACATCATGTGGCTTTGTAAAAAACATTGGAAGAGAAGGACAAACTGCCACTACATGTACCTTAGATGAACTTCACTCGCAAGAAGTAGATATGTTTACAACTGTTATTATCGGAAACAGTCAAACTAAAATTATAAATAATAAGTTAGTTACACCTAGAGGATATAAAGGCGTATAATCACTATGAAAATAGCATTGGATGAAAGGAAAGTGCATAAATATGAAACTGTTGATTTTTGCCGGTACTTATGAAGGGCGAAAGCTTTGTGAACATCTAAGCTTGAATAATATTAAAGCAACAGTTTGCGTTGCAACTTCTTATGGTGAGGATATTATTTCTAACATGCCAAACATATCTGTTCATTGCAGTAGATTAAATCAAGCTGAAATGGAAACGTTTATTGTTGATAACAAATTTGATTATGTAATAGATGCAACACATCCTTATGCACAAGAGGTGACAAAAAACATTCAATCAGCATGTGAAAAAACAAATATTGAATATACAAGGCTTTTACGTGATGAAAAAAGTTATGATAATATAATCACTGTAAAAGACACTAAATCAGCAGTGGATTATCTTAAAAACACACAAGGAAATGTTTTAGTTACAACAGGGAGCAAGGAACTTTCATTATATAGTGAAATCCAAAATTACAGTGAACGAATATACGCAAGGGTACTACCGAGTGTTGAGGTGCTAGAGAATTGTAATGCACTGTCACTAAAAGGACAACACATAATTTGTATGCAAGGTCCATTTTCTTATGAGATGAATGTTGCAATGCTAAAACAATTCAATTGCAGTTATCTTGTTACTAAAAATACAGGCAGTGTTGGTGGACTTGACGAGAAAATTTTGGCGGCGCAAGCTACTGACACTAAGGTAATATTAATTGACAGACCACAGCAAGAAATAGGCTATAGCTTAGATGAAGTAATTACTTTGCTAGATAAATACTATCCTATTAATGCAGTAATCACAAATGAATTAGAACATGAGGACTATTTTCCGCTGTTTATTTCCTCAAAAGGAAAAAAAGTTTTAGTTATAGGTGGGGGAGTTATTGCAACAAGAAGAGTTTTGACACTTGCTAAATTCAGCTTTGATATTACAGTAATCGCACCTACTATAACAAATGAAATTGAAACGCTAATGAAAAATAATCGAGTGAAATACAACAAGCGAGAGTTTTCAGAAAAAGATATAATGGGCAATGACATTGTTGTTGTTGCAACAAATAATAGAGAAGTTAATGCACTTGCAGGAAAAATTGCAAAGGAATTAGGGCTATATGCAAGTGTTGCAGATAAAAAGGAAGAATGTAATTTTTATTTTCCTGCAATAATCACAAAAGATAATGCAGTTATAGGAGTTACAAGCCAAGGCAAATCTCATAAGTTAGTAAAACAAGTGGCAACGCAGATAAAGGAGGCGCTACATTGAAAATTAGATTAGGAAGTAGAGAAAGTAAGCTTGCAGTTGTGCAATCACAAATTGTTATTGATTCGATAAAAAAATATCATCCCAATATTGAAGTTGAACTTGTCACCATGAAAACCACAGGGGACATTATACTTGATAAACCTCTTGATAAAATTGGTGGAAAAGGACTTTTTGTAAAAGAATTAGATAAAGCATTATTAGATGAGAAAGTCGATATTACAGTTCACAGCTTTAAAGATATGCCGATGGAAACAGATGAACGACTGCCTTTAGTTGCAGTATCAAAAAGAGAAGACCCACGAGATGTTTTAATATTACCAAAAGGTGTTGAAATGATAGATTTTAGCAAGCCTATTGGTTGTTCAAGCTTGAGAAGACAAATTCAATTAAAAGGGATTTATCCAAATTGCAAAATAGAATCAATTAGAGGAAACGTCTTAACTCGACTTGAAAAGTTAGATAGAGGTGAGTTTTCAGCAATTACATTAGCGTATGCGGGAATTAAAAGATTAGGTCTTGAAGATAGAATAAGTCGAGTGTTTGAAGTTGAGCAAATGCTTCCTGCGGCTTGTCAAGGTATTATGGTGGTGCAAGCAAGAAAAGATTTCGATGTTTCTTTCTTATCTGAATTTAACGACCAAGATGCGTGGAATATTGCACTTGCAGAACGCAGTTTTGTAAGAGCATTTAATGGCGGATGTTCTTCTCCAATTGCGGCACACGGTGTAATAGCAAATGATAAAATTATTCTTACAGGATTTAATGTAGATGAAAATAATAATACATATAGAAAAACAATGATAGGAAATCTTGAACAAGGAGATAAGTTAGGATTTGATTTAGCAAGAGAAATGAGGTGTGAATGTAGTGAATGCGAAAAGTAAAGGTAAGGTTTATTTAGTTGGAGCAGGGCCTGGTGATGTGGGATTGCTAACTATAAAAGGTGAGCAGGCTATTAAAAAAGCCCAAGTTGTTGTATATGATAGGCTAGTAAGCGACGAAATTATGCAAATGATTCCATGTAGTGCCGAAAAAATCAATGTAGGCAAAAATGTTGGAAATCATCCAACCCCACAAGATAAAATTAATGAAATACTAGTTTGTAAAGCTTTAGAGGGCAAAAATGTTGTACGTTTAAAAGGTGGAGATCCATTTTTATTTGGCAGAGGTGGGGAAGAATTAGAACTGTTATCAGAAAACAACATACCGTTTGAAGTTGTCCCTGGAATTACATCAGCAATATCGGCGGCAACATATGCAGGAATACCTGTTACACACAGAGATTTTTGTTCTTCACTGCATATAATCACAGGACATGCAAAAAAAGATGGACAACTGTCAATTGACTATAATTCTCTTGTGAAACTTGATGGCACGCTTATTTTCATGATGTCCGTTTCATCAATTCCAGACATTGCAAAAGGACTGATTTTAGCTGGCATATCTAAAACTATGCCAACTGCAGTAGTTGAAAATGGAACAAGAAATAACCAAAGAAAATTTGTATCAGATATTTCTAATATTGCATCAGTTATTGAGATGAACAAAGTGCAATCACCGGCGACTATTATTGTGGGAAAAGTTTGTACGCTTTCAGAGAAATTTGACTGGTTTTCAAATCTTCCACTTAAAGGTTGCAATGTGCTTATAACTCGCCCTAAAAAAACAGCAGGTAAGCTTTCAAAGCAACTTATGGAGTTAGGTTCAAGCGTTTTGGAATATCCTTGCATTGAAACTTCACCATTGGAGTTCAATCTTGATATAACAAATGCAAACTGGATTTTCTTCACAAGTGCAGTTGGGGTAAATGTGTTCTTTGAAAAACTATATGCAATTGGACTAGATAGCCGTTATTTATCTAATTTTAAAATTGCAGTAGTTGGAACAGAAACAGGAGCAGAGCTTTTAAAGCACGGTATAAGAGCTGATTTTACTCCAAGTGTGTTTGACGGAAAACATCTGGGCGAAGAATTAATTGCAAGTGGTAAACTTAAACCTACAGACAAAGTTATAATATACAGAGCGAAAATTGGTACACAAGAACTTCTAGATGTTTTAGAATGTAATAATATTGATTTTACAGATGTTGCAGTTTATCAAACAAACTATATAAAAAACAATCAAATAAATATAAATCAATTTAATTTTGTAGCCTTTACCAGTGCAAGCTGTGTT
>DAMDCT010000012.1:13479-27973 GCA_032091455.1 Oscillospiraceae bacterium
GGTTCTTTTGAAAACAGCATTGACTATTCAAAAATCAATGCAATTTGTATAGGGGAACAAACTGCCGATGCCGCAAAAAGTGTTGGTATGAATACTATTATTTCAGATAGCGCAACCGTTTCCTCAATGGTTGCAAAGATAATGGAGGTATATCATGCTTAACAGACCACGTAGATTAAGATTTAATCAAAATATAAGAGATTTAGCAAGAGAAACACGTGTTTCTAAAAACTCGCTTATTCTACCAGTTTTCCTTAAAGAGGGGAATAACATAAAAAACGAAATAACCTCACTTGATGGACATTATCAATACAGCCCTGATAGAGTTTTTGAAGAAGTAGAAAAGGCTTTAGAAAGTGGAGTTAATAAACTATTGTTGTTTGGTCTTCCTAATGAAAAAGACGAAATAGGAAGTCAAAGTTTTAACGATAATGGCATTGTGCAACAGGGAATTAGGGCAATAAAAGACCGTTATCACGATGAAATATACATAGTTACAGATGTTTGTATGTGCGAATATACATCACATGGACATTGCGGAATTTTAGACGGTGAACATGTACATAACGACAAAACGCTAGATTATATAGCTAAAATTGCAGTTTCTCATGCGAGGGCGGGTGCAGATATGGTCGCTCCTTCTGATATGATGGATGGTCGAGTTAAAGCCATTCGTGAGGCACTTGAAGCAAACGATTATCTTGATACAGCAATTATGTCATATGCAGTGAAATATGCGTCATCATTTTATGGTCCATTTCGTGATGCGGCAGGTTCAGCACCTTCTTTTGGCAACCGAAAAGCATATCAAATGGATTATCATAATAAAAAAGAAGCACTTAAAGAAGCATTACTTGATGTTGATGAAGGCGCAGATATTATAATGGTTAAGCCTGCTTTATCCTATCTTGATATTATTAATGAGGTATCAAGGGTTTCAAATACACCGATTGCGGCATATAGCGTTAGTGGCGAGTATGCAATGATAAAAGCGGCGGCAAAAATGGGACTAATGGACGAGTATGGAACAATGTGCGAAAGTGCAGTATCTATTTTTAGAGCAGGTGCAGATATATTAATTTCCTATTATGCAAAAGAAATTGCAATGGCAATTAGAAATGGAGATATAGGATAATGTCAAAATCAAGTGAAATGTTTGAAAGAGCAAAATTAGTTATTCCTGGTGGAGTTAACAGCCCAGTTCGTGCATTTAATGCAGTGGGTGGAAGTCCACGTTTTATAAAGTCGGCAAAAGGGGCAAGAATTACTGATTTAGACGGCAAAGAATATATTGATTATATAGGCTCATGGGGTCCAATGATATTGGGACACTCAAATCCTAAAATATTGGAAGCTGTATCAAAAACAATGGTTAACGGACTTAGTTTTGGTGCGGCAACTGAACTTGAAGTTGAAATTGCAGAGCTTATTGTGAAAAATGTTCCTGTAATTGAAATGGTTAGAATGGTTAACAGTGGAACAGAGGCTGTAATGAGTGCATTGCGATTAGCGAGAGGATATACTAAAAGAGAAAAGATAATTAAATTTGCCGGCTGTTATCATGGGCATACTGATAGCATGTTAGTAAAAGCAGGTTCTGCCGCTTTAACTAATGGAGCACCTAATAGTAGCGGTGTTACTGTTGGAACTGCAAAAGATACTTTGATTGCTCAATACAATGACATTGAAAGTGTTCAGCTTTTATTTGAGCAAAACAAGGGCGAGATAGCGGCAATTATAGTAGAGCCAGTTGCGGCAAATATGGGAGTAGTATTGCCTAAAGATGGGTTTTTAGCAAGTCTTAGAAAAGTATGTGACGAAAACGGTGCATTACTTATTTTTGATGAAGTTATAACTGGTTTTAGATTAGCAATGGGTGGTGCACAAGAGTATTTTGGCATTGATGCAGACATTGTGACTTATGGAAAAATAATTGGTGGCGGGATGCCAGTGGGCGCATATGCGGCAAGACGTGATATTATGAATTGTGTTTCACCAGTAGGGTCTGTGTACCAAGCTGGAACATTATCTGGAAATCCTTTGGCAATGTCAGCAGGACTAACAATGCTAACAGAGTTAGTAAATAACCCAAGCATTTATGAAAACATAAATAGACTTGGCGCAAAGCTTAGTGACGGAATCAGAAAAATTACAAACAACACAGTAAACTCAATTGGCTCACTCTTATGTGTCTTTATGACACATCATGAAGTTATAAATTATGATACAGCAGTGAAAAGTGATACTAAGCAGTACGGAACATATTTTAACAGCTTATTGGATAATGGAATCTACATTGCTCCTGCACAGTTTGAGGCAATGTTTGTTTCAAATGCCCATACAGATAGTGACATTGATAAAACGTTAGATATTATTAAGAAATGTATAGGAGAATAAAAATATGGATGGAATTTTAATTGTAGCACATGGAAGTCGTGCTAAAAAGACACAAGACACACTAAATTATATAGTTGAAAACGTTCGAAAACAATTGCCACAAATGATTATTGAAGCTGCATATATGGAGTTTTGCGAAGTGAATATTGAAAAAGGGCTAACTGCTCTTGTTGAGCGTGGAGTTAATAACATCAATGTTATTCCATACTTTTTGTTTGAGGGCATACATATTCAACAAGACATTCCAGAAGAAATTGCGGCGTTTTCACAAAATCATCCAGACGTTACAATTACATTGGGCTCTACATTAGGGGAAGACAAGCGTCTTGCTGACGTTTTAAGAGATAGAATTGTTGAGTCGTTTAAAGTGGGGGACATTCATTGAAAATATTTATCATAGGAGCAGGTCTTTCAGAGCAATGCTATCTAACGAATTATGCAAAGGACACTATAAAAAGTGCGGACTTAGTTGTAACCACTAAAAGGATTTATGATAAGCTTTCTGTATTAAATAAAAATACTGTCTGTAAGGATATTTCACAGATAGTACCCTTTGTACTGCAAAATACCTATGATAGTGTGTGCATATTAGTATCTGGCGATATTGGCTTTTACAGCATGGCAAAAACACTTAGAGAAAAACTCAAAGGTTTTGACATTGAAATGATAAGTGGAATAAGCAGCTTGCAATACCTAACTGCAAAAATGTTAATTCCGTATGATGATATAAAGGTAATTAGTGTGCATGGCAGGAGTAATAATGTTATTCCCTTTGTTTGTTACAATAAAAAGGTGTTTGTTCTAACAGGTGGTACATATAAAGCAAACGATGTTATTCACTCACTAATTGAGGCTGGACTTGAAAATGTAATAGTTACTGTTGGTGAAAATTTATCTGATGAAAACGAAAGAATTATAACCGATAAGGCTAAAAACTTAAAGGAATATGTATTTGATAATTTGGCAGTAGTCATTATTCAAAATGATGAATTTGTGGATTGTCATTCTAAAATATATGATGATGAGTTTATCAGAGGGAAAAGTCCAATGACCAAAGAGGCAGTGAGAACATTAAGTATTTCTTACTTGGACATAAAACCTAGTGATATTGTTTATGACATAGGCGCAGGAACTGGCGCAGTCACAATTGAGATGGCAAGAAAAGCATGTGAAAGCACAGTATATGCAATTGAAAAGCAACCATATGCAATTGATGTAATAAAGCAAAATATTGATTTTTTCAAAGCGTACAATATAAAGCTAATACAGGCAGTTGCACCAGATGAAATAGATAATTTGCCACCCGCCGACAAGGTTTTTATAGGCGGAAGTAGTGGAAACTTAAAACCACTTATAAAAGCAATTGTAGATAAAAATGAGCAAGTTAAAATTGTTGTAAATGCAATCACACTTGAAACAGTGCAAGAAGCAATAGCTTGTTTTGAAGAACAACAGTTTTCAACTAACATTGTATGTGTAAATATTGCAAATGCCGAGAAAATTGGCAGATATAATATGATGAAAGCTGAAAATCCAATTTATATTATAAGTGGGGCAAAAAAAGATGATAACTGCTAATATACCACGCTTTATGATTGTTGGAACAGGGAGTGGATCTGGAAAAACAACTATATCGTGTGCACTTCTAAAAGCAATACAAAATCGTGGACTTAAACTATCAAGCTTTAAATGTGGTCCTGATTATATTGATCCTATGTTTCACAAAAAAGTTATAGGAACAAAGTCAACTAATCTTGATTTGTATATGTGTAGTGAGAATACAGTTAAATACCTATTTGCACAAAACAGCAAAAATAGCGACCTATCTTTAATTGAGGGCGTTATGGGAATGTATGATGGACTTATGGCGAATAGCGATAAATGTTCATCAAATGACTTGTCGCTATTAACTGATACACCACAAATACTTGTAGTAGATGCAAAGGGCATGAGTTTATCGATTGTTGCTCAAATTTTTGGATACTTGAATTTTAGAAAAAATAATATTAAGGGCATTATCTTAAATCGAACAACAGCTGGAATGTATCCTGTTTTCAAGCAGATGATTGAAAATGAGTTACCAGTGAAAGTATATGGATATTTGCCAGTAGTAAATGAAGCGGAATTTAAAAGCCGACATTTAGGGCTAATCACTGCTGAAGAAATTCAAGATATAAATGAAAAACTTGAAATACTTGCTCGAACTTGTGAAAAAACAATTGATATTGACGGACTAATTGAACTCAGTAAAACAAGCAAAAATTTTGAATATGAAGAAATTGAAGTCTTAAATATTATTGAGAAAAAAAAAGTGCGTATTGCAGTAGCAATGGATAAGGCGTTTTGCTTTTATTATGAGGATAATCTAACTCTATTAAAAAAGCTTGGCGCAGAAATTGTTTATTTTTCACCACTTGATGATAAAAGCGTTCCAGCAAATATTGACGGCTTAATTTTAGGTGGTGGATACCCTGAGGAATATGCAAAAGCTTTAAGTGAAAATAAACCTATGTTAGAAAGCATAAAAACCGCTATTGAAAATGGCATTCCACTGATAGCGGAATGTGGCGGATATATGTATCTGTGCAAAAGCATTGCAAATACAAAAGAGATTGTTTACGATATGGTGGGTGCAATTGATGCAACTTCTAGTATGACAAAAAAACTATCACGTTTTGGATATATCAAACTTATTGCGAACAAAGACAATTTATTGTGCAAAAAGGGCGATAGTATCAATGCACATGAATTTCATTATAGCGATAGTAGTGACAACGGAAGTGATTTTACAGCAAGAAAGCAAAGTGGAAAAGAATGGAGTTGTGTTCATACAAACGAAAATATGTTTGTTGGTTATCCACATCTTCATTTTTGGGGCAACA
This sequence comes from Oscillospiraceae bacterium, assembly GCA_032091455.1. Taxonomy (GTDB): domain Bacteria; phylum Bacillota; class Clostridia; order Oscillospirales; family Ruminococcaceae; genus Paludihabitans. The sequence goes on from DAMDCT010000012.1 coordinate 18,759, forward strand.
TCGACTTTGCTAAGAATTTTGTTTTGAGGTGTTTAAAACATCAACAAGAAAAGTAAAAAGGTTGAGGGGAGTGGTTATACAAATGAAATTGGAAGAAGCAATTTTACATGTAAATCCCATATGTGACGAGTCATATAAATTAGCAAAAAAGCATTGGGATAGTATTGCAAAGCCATTAAATAGCTTAGGCTCATTAGAGTTAATCGTAAATCAATTAGCAGGTATATTAAAAACTCCTGAGATTGATATTAGCAAACGTTGTGTTGTAATTATGTGTGCTGATAATGGAGTTGTTGCACAGGGGGTTACTCAATCAGATAGCATTGTAACATCAATTTTAGCTGAAAATTTTGTGAAACAAACGACAACTGTTTGCACAATGGCAAAATACATAAATATGAATATCATACCTGTTGATATTGGTATTAATCGTAATCTTACAATTGAAGGCTTGACAGTTAAAAAAGTTATGTATGGTACAAATGATATGACACAAGGTCCTGCAATGACTAGAGAACAAGCAATTAAAGGAATTGAAGTTGGAATTAATATTGCGTTACAGCTAAAAGAACAAGGCTATAAATGTATTGCAACTGGCGAGATGGGAATAGGAAATACAACGTCAAGTTCGGCGGTTACAGCCGTTTTATTTGATAAATCAGTGGAATTAGTTACAGGACGTGGAGCAGGTCTTGACGGCGAAGGACTTGATAGAAAAATAAATGCAATAAAAAAAGCAATTGAAGTAAATAAGCCTAATAAAGATGATGCAATTGATGTTCTATCTAAAGTCGGCGGACTCGATATTGCAGGCATAGTTGGGTTATATATTGGTGGTGCGGTGGCAGGAATACCTGTTTTGATTGATGGATTTATTTCAGGTGTTTCAGCAGTTATTGCAAGCAGAATTTGTCCAATGTGTAAGGAATATATGGTTGCCTCTCATGTGTCAGCAGAACTTGCTGGCTATATAGTTTTAGATGAATTGGAATTTTCGCCAATCGTTACAGCTGGAATGTGTTTAGGCGAAGGAACTGGGGCAGTGGCAGCATTAAGCATTATTGATATGGCAATTGAAGTTTATAATAAATCAATTAAATTTTCTCAAATTAATATGGAAGGTTACGTTCATTTAACGTGAAACGGTGATAATTTATGTTATATTTAGTAGTCGGCGGAGCGGCAAGTGGAAAATCTGAATTTGCAGAAAATCTAGCATTAAATATGGGCAAAAAACGACTATATGTTGCAACTATGCAACCGTTTGATGAAGAATGTCATAAACGCATAAAAAAGCATCAGCTTATGCGCAAGGATAAAGGCTTTGAAACTATGGAGCAATATACAGACTTAGCTAATATGCAGTTTGAGAATGAATATGACGTTTTATTACTTGAATGCATGTCAAACCTTTTGGCTAATGAAATGTATGCTACTGATAATAAGGACTATTTAGCTAGTGTAATTAATGGCATTGATTTTATTTTAGATAGTGTGAAAAACACCATAGTTGTTTCAAATGAGATTTTTTATGATGGAGATAGCTATTCACAAGAAACACTAGAATACATCAGTGCTTTAGGAAAAATAAACGCAGAGATTGCAAACAAAGCAGATGTTGTAATTGAATTAGTTTGCGGAATACCACTTTACCATAAGAAAAGGAAAGGCATGGTTATAAATGAAAAATATATTTAAGGGAATTATTACTGCATTCTCAATGTATTCTACTATCCCAATGCCACAACTTAAATGGGATAAAAATAGTATGAAATATGCAATGTGCTTTTTCCCATTAGTCGGAGCGATAATCGGCGGACTAATTTATTTGTTGAGTTTTATCTGCTCTTATTTTGAGTTAAATGCAATTTTGTTTTCTGCTGGAATGGTTTTGATACCCCTTTTAATTAGTGGAGCAATTCATTTAGATGGTTTTATTGATACGAGTGACGCTTTATATTCAAGGCGTGAATTAGAAAAAAAGCTTGAAATATTAAAAGACCCACATGTCGGCGCATTCGGGGTGATTATGTGTGTTACATATCTTATTTTACAGTTTGGACTTTACGGACAACTATATAATAATACAAAATACATCATGCTGATTGTTATAGGCTATGTGTTATCAAGGTCATTAAGTGGGCTATCAATTGTCAGTTTTAAAACAGCCAAAAATACAGGACTTGCACATATATTTAGCTCAAATGCAGATAAAAAAACAGTGAAAATAGTCTTGTCTATTTATATACTGATACTATTTACATTGATGTTATTAGTCGATTTAGTTGTAGGTGGTATTGCAATTTTAGTTAGTGCTATTTGGTTTTTGTTGTACAAAAGACTTTGTTATAAGCAGTTTGGAGGACTTACAGGAGATTTGGCTGGGTACTTCTTGCAAATATTAGAGCTTTTATTTATCTTTATTGCAATGATAGGGGGATTAATATGTTAAGCTTAATGATAGGTGGAAGAAACTCAGGAAAATACTCTTGCCTTTTAGAGATAGGGTATAGTTCAAAGGATATAGGTACTGGTTTTACTAAACCAGTTTTATATAAGCTTAACGACTTAATAAAAGACCTTATTGAAAAAAATATTGAACCTGTTGAGTTTGTAAAACAGCAACTAAATAATGTATCAGATATTATAATTGTGTGTGATGAAGTCGGTTGTGGAGTTGTTCCAATTGATAAAAATGAGCGACAATATCGTGAAGCAGTTGGGCGAGTATGCTGTGAAATTGCAAAACAAGCAGATGTTGTGGATAGAGTTTATTGTGGAATAAAAACACGAATTAAGGGATAACGCTATGATAAAAGTTGTATTAATCAGGCACGGAAAAACGATTGGAAATCTAAATAAAGCTTATATTGGGAAAACTGATGAACCACTTTGTGATGAATATATCGACGATATTTTAAAAAAGGAATATCCGATGGTCGAAAAAGTTTTTTCAAGCCCATTGATAAGATGTATTGAAACGGCAAAGCACATATATAAAGATAGTAAACCACAGATAATAAATGCACTAAGAGAGTGTGATTTTGGTGATTTTGAGGGGAAAAACTACGAACAGCTAAAAGGCAATTCTCATTATCAAAAATGGCTTGATAGCAATGGGAAAGATGCGTTCCCAAATGGTGAGGATGGACTTGAATTTAGAAAACGATGCCAAAATGGTTTAGAAGATATAATTAAGCAATGTGCTAAAAGTGAGTTGAGCGAAATAGCCGTTGTGTGTCATGGTGGAACAATTATGGCTATACTTGATAAATACTCATTTCCACATAGAGATTTTTATAACTGGCAAGTGGATAATTTGTGTGGTTTTACATTTGAATATAATATTAATAATAGTAGAGCAATAAACATAAAGAAATTATGGGAGTGAATATTGGGCAAATGGAAATATTGATAGCAGTCGCAATAGGATTTATATTAGATTTAATTTTTGGTGATCCACAGTGGTTACCTCATCCAGTAAGACTAATAGGATTAATGATTACTAAAGGTGAAAAACTTTTAAGAAAGATATTTCATAAGTCAAATAAAGCAGTATTTATTGGCGGATTGGTGCTTACGTTATTTGTTACGGCAATATCTTTTGCTTTACCAATTCTGATATTGTGGGCGTCCTCTTTGGTTAGTATATATTTGAAGATTGCAGTTGAATCATTTTTCTGCTATCAAATTGTAGCAACAAAATGCCTAAAAGTTGAAAGTATGCGAGTGTATAAATATCTTGCTTTAGATGATATAGATAATTCACGCAAATATGTTTCATGGATAGTTGGACGTGATACCGAAAATTTAGATAAAGTTCAAATTACAAAGGCAACTGTAGAAACTGTTGCTGAAAACACTTCCGATGGAGTGATTGCCCCTTTATTATTCATGGCAATAGGTGGCGCACCACTTGCGTTTTTATATAAAGCAGTGAACACACTTGATTCAATGATAGGCTATAAAAATGATAAATATATGTACTTTGGACGTTTTGCAGCAAAGGTAGATGATATATTTAATTTTATTCCAGCAATAATTTCTGCGTATATTATGATTGCATCTAGCTTTTTACTTAACATGAACTTTAAGAATGCATTTAAGATATATAAACGTGATAGATTTAATCACTCAAGCCCAAACAGTGCAAAAACAGAATCAGTTTGTGCCGGTGCATTGGATATTCAACTTGCAGGGGACAGCTATTATTTTGGAAAGCTTGTAAAGAAAAACACAATAGGTGACCCGAATAGAACGGTTGAAATTACAGACATTAAGCGAGCTAATAAACTAATGTATATGACAGCTATCGTATCAGTTATATCATTCTTGGCAATGAGATTTGCAATATTAAAATTATATTTGTAGGGAACAGTCTTGATAGCTTTTATAAAAAATACAGAAATGTTGGGGAGGGGAAAATTGTGATTAATAATAAGCTAGTGCATGGTGGTGATATATATTCGCATAAAGAGGCAGTTATAGATTTTTCAGCTAATATAAATCCTTTTGGATTGCCAAGTTCAGTAAGACAGGCAATTGTTGATAATATAGATTCATATGTTAATTATCCAGACCCATTGTGTAGGGAATTAAAGTCTGCAATTGCAAAACATGAAAATGTACTAAAAAGTAATATTGTTTGTGGAAATGGTGCGGCAGATGTTATATTCAGATTAGTACTAGCTGTAAAGCCAGACAAAGCAATGATAATAGTGCCAACATTTGCAGAATATGAGCAAGCATTAAAAGTCTGTGATTGCGATATAGTTTATCACTTTTTATTAGAACAAGATGGATTTATTCTAAATGAAAGTATCTTTGATAATATCTCAAATGACGTTGATATGATGTTTATATGCAACCCAAATAACCCAACAGGCATACCGATTAAAAAAGAATTTATATTGAAAATCGCAAATAAATGCAAAGAGAATAATATTTTATTAGTAGTTGATGAATGTTTTAACGAATTTGTTGATGACGAAAAATCGTATAGTGTTGTTTATAATTTGCAAGATAACACAAATATCATTGTGTTGAAAGCGTTCACGAAAATGTATGCAATGGCAGGAATAAGGCTTGGATATGCACTTTGCAGTAATACTATACTTATTGATAAAATCAGTAATACATTGCAACCTTGGAGTGTTTCCACAGTTGCAAGTAAGTGTGGAATAGCCGCCCTTAAAGAAAAAGATTATGTGCAAAAGACAAAGTTGCTAATTGAAAGAAATAGAAACTATCTAATAAATGAACTTGAAAAAATAGGATTTGTAGTTTATGGTTCTAAGGCAAATTATGTGTTTTTTAAGTCTTGCGAGTTAAATCTTGTAGAAAAACTTGAACAGCACAATATTTTAATTCGCAGTTGTGAAAACTATGTTGGACTAGAAAAAGGTTATTACCGCATTGCCGTAAAAAATCAGGAGGACAATCAGTATTTAATCGATTGTTTAAAGAAAGTTGTGGAACAATGTCAGTATTAATGGTTGTAATTGACGGTATGGAAAATGAAGATTATAAATACTGTCATAGTCTTAATAACATGAGTATTGCAGGTTCTAGAAACAACACACCAACAGGTATGGAAACTGATAGCTTGAATTGCATAATGAACATTCTTGGTGTAGAGAAAGAAAAAATTCCAAAGGGCAGAGCCTACCTAGAGGCTTTAGCACTAGGCATGGATATAAGCGACAATGATTTAGTTTTCAGATGCAATTTAGTTAATGTTGACGAACATAATATTCTAACATCATCTTGTGGGGATGAAAAAGTACATAACATTGCAAATGATAATTTTTACATAAAACACATTGAAAAGCACAAGAATTTATTAGTTGTAAAAAACAGTAGTAAATATTTTGATGGAATAAAGACCTATCCTCCACATCAAAATATAGGCAAACCAATGAAAAGTATAGAGCCTGTTGTTAATGATGAGTTGAAGGATATTTTAGCAAATTTGCTTAATGAGTATTCGCTTTTTGCTTGGGGACAAGCTGTAAAAGAAACAACTCCATCTTTTTATGAGTTGCATAATAAAACTGGTGCAATTATTGCAAAAACAGAAGTTATATTGGGGATTGCAAAAGCGATGCAAATGTATTGTCCTATATTAAAAAATGCAACCGCAGATATTGATACTGATTTATCAGAGAAAACAAAGCTTTCTTTAGAACTTACTCAAAAATATGACTTTGTTATGCTACATATTAATGGCGTAGATGAATGTGGACATAGAAAAAGCAAAACTGAGAAGATTAATTTCATAAGAGAAATTGATAAGCAAGTGCTAAGATATATAATAAAAAATGCACCTAAAGAGTTAAGCGTAATTATAACAGCGGACCATGAAACATCATCACAAACAGGCAAGCATATCAACAGTGATGTATGCTATTACATAATAAATGAGAATGAGGAGTGTTTAAGTTGGCTAAAGCGATAATGATACAAGGAACTACATCTAATGCAGGTAAAAGCCTTATTACGGCAGGACTATGTAGAATTTTCAAACAAGATGGTTATAAAGTTGCCCCTTTTAAATCTCAAAACATGGCATTAAATTCATTTATAACTAATGACGGATACGAAATGGGACGTGCACAAGTAATGCAGGCTGAGGCATGTGGAGTTGCACCAGATGTAAGAATGAACCCAATATTGCTAAAACCAACAAGCGATAAAGGCTCTCAAGTTATTGTAAATGGCGAGGTAAGAGGGAACATGGCGGCAAAGGATTATTTTGCACATAAAACAGACTTGATTCCAGAAATAATGAAAGCATATGACAGCTTAGCACAAGACTATGACATTATTGTAATTGAGGGTGCTGGAAGTCCTGCTGAAATTAATTTAAAACAACAGGATATTGTTAATATGGGTATGGCGAGAATGGCAAAAGCACCTGTGCTAATTGCGGGGGACATTGACCGTGGGGGAGTATTTGCGGCACTTGCAGGTACAATGTTGCTATTAACTGATGATGAAAAAGCAATGGTAAAGGGTACTATCATAAACAAATTCAGAGGTGATGTTTCTATTCTTGAGCCTGGACTTCGCATGTTAGAGGATATTATTAATGTACCAACAATAGGAGTTGTTCCATATCTAAACATTGAAGTTGATGACGAGGACAGCTTGACCGATAAATTCTCCTATGCAAAAAAAGATGCGTTGATTGATATTGCAGTTATTAGATTACCACGCATATCAAATTTCACTGATTTTAATGCACTATCATATATGGATGGTGTTTGTTTAAGATATGTAAGTTCAGTAAATGAACTTGGAAATCCCGACCTTTTGATATTACCAGGAACAAAAAACACAATGGCAGATTTATTATGGCTAAGACAATCAGGGCTTGAAACTTGTATTATGAAATATGCTCACACAGGTAAACCAATAATAGGTATATGTGGTGGGTATCAAATGTTAGGCTTGAGTATAAGCGACCCATATGGTGTAGAGCATGGTGGAGAAATGGCTGGATTAGGTTTATTAGAACACAAAACTGTATTTGAAAAGCAAAAAACTCGCACACAGGTTCATGGGAATCTGTCTGAAGTAAGTGGTATATTCAGTGGGTTATCTGGTGCGCAATATGTTGGATATGAAATTCACATGGGGGTATCTGATAACAGCAACAACATAGTAAATCATGAGAATGTATATGGTACATATCTTCATGGCATTTTTGATAAAGAGAGTGTTTCTAAAGAGATAGTTTTAAGTCTATTAAAAGAAAAAGGACTTGATTTTTCAAATATAAAAGCATTTGATATTGATGAATTTAAGCAAACACAATATGATATATTAGCCGATTCTCTTCGTAAATCGCTTGACATGGAAGCTATATACAAAATATTGGAAACTGGAGTTTAATCATGAAAAACGAATTAGGTTTAGTTCATATTTACTGTGGAGATGGAAAGGGGAAAACCACTGCTGCAATGGGACTTGCATTAAGAGCCATTGGAAGTGGTCTAAATGTAGTAGTTGTTCAGTTTTTAAAGAACGGCAATAGTGGCGAAATTAAACTGTTACAGACCCTACCCAATGTCAAAATTTTTGCAAACTTTGATATAAATAGTTTTTCGTTTTCAATGAATGATGAAGAAAATATTATCTGTAAAAAAAGCCATGAACTGAATTTTCAAAAAGCAACTGAACTTTGTAATAATAAGCAGTGTGATGTACTTATCCTAGATGAAATTATAGGTGCAATAAACAAAGGCTTTTTTGATGAAAGCAAGTTGCTCGATTTTATTAAGAACAAAACTGAAAATATTGAAGTAATTATGACTGGAAGAAATCCAACTCAAAACTGCTTAGACGTTGCCGATTATGTTTCAAATATAAGTAAAGTAAAACATCCATTCGATAAAGGAATATGTGCAAGAGTAGGAATAGAGAAATAGGAGAATTAAAATGCAAATAGATAATATTAAACCACAGGAGATTGAAAAACGCAGTTTTGAAATCATAACAGAAATCTTAGGCGACAAGAAATTAGATCCACAAAATGAATTAGTTATAAAAAGATGTATTCATACTTCTGCAGACTTTGATTATGCAGATAACTTATATTTCAGTGAAAATGTAGTGCAGATAATAGCAACTGCAATTAAAGAAGGCTGTACTATTGTTACTGACACACAAATGGCAAAGGCAGGCATTAATAAGACTGCATTGAAGAAATATGGTGTAGATGTGGAATGCTTTATAGCTGATGAAGATGTTGCAATAGAGGCGAAGGAGCGAGAAATAACAAGGTCTGCTGTATCAATGGAAAAGGCGACAAAACACAATAAACCAGTTGTTTTTGCAATAGGTAATGCACCAACTGCATTAATAAAATTATATGATTTAATCATTGCAGGAACATTTATGCCAAAAGCGATAATTGGTGTACCTGTTGGTTTTGTAAATGTTGTTGAGTCAAAGAATTTGATTATGAGCACTGCTGTTCCATGTATTATTGCAAAAGGCAGAAAAGGCGGCAGCAACATAGCGGCAGCGATATGTAACGCAATAATATACCAATCGATGTAGAAGTTATACAATGACTTATCATGATTTTTATATTGACATATTAATACTATTGAGCTAAAGTTATTACACTAATTGAATACTTAAATTTAATGAGGATGAGAATATATGCAACATAATATTAACTCGACAGAAGATGTCTTTGCTTTGTT
>DAMDCT010000012.1:27983-28643 GCA_032091455.1 Oscillospiraceae bacterium
AACCAAGTTGATAAAATTGATTGGGACACATTTTATGAAAAAAGAGACAAGCCAGCACCATTTTTATTGCAACCTGATTTGCCAGATGAAAACCTCTTGAAATTTATAGAAAATAATTCTTCTATTAAAAAAGCACTTGAATTTGGCTGTGGTGAAGGAAGAAATGCTATTTATATGGCTTTAAAAGGCTTATTAGTAACAGCAATTGATAGTTCTAATGTCAGTATAGAAAATGCAAAAGCATTAGCAACTAGCAAAAGAGTTTTAGTGGATTTTTTGTGTGAAGATGTATTCCAATATTCATTTGAGGAAAATTCAGTTGACTTTATATATGATAGTGGCTTATTTCATCATTTATCTCCACACAGAAGAATAACATATATTAATCTAATAAAGCGTGTGTTAAAACCAAGTGGATATTTTGGATTAACTTGTTTTGCTTGGGGAGAAAACTGCGCAGATGAAGTGGACGATTGGGAATTTTATGAAAAACGAAGAACAGGTGTAGCTTTTAAAAAAGAAAGGCTTATCGATTTGTTTTCCCGTCACTTTGAGGTTGTTGAAATAAAAAAATATGCTAATGCTGTACCAAATACTATTCAAGGGCTAGATTTTATGTGGACTTGTTTATTTAAAAAGATATAGAAGTTTGCAACATCT
>DAMDCT010000012.1:28653-35877 GCA_032091455.1 Oscillospiraceae bacterium
AGACTTATATTATTGTTGTGTTGTTAATACATACAAACCCTAGTAACAAAAAACTTCTGACAAATTTTACTTTGTTAGAAGTTTTTTTAAGTTATACCATGTATGATAATATGTTTAGATGTTTAGCATGTCAATAATTACTTGCTTTGGTCTTACGCCGACTTGTGTATCGATTACTTTACCGTCTTTAATTACTGCTAGCATTGGAATACTCATTACTTTAAATGCTGATGCAAGTTCTGGTTGTTCATCTACATTGATTTTGCAAACTTTTGCAGTAGCTGTTACTTCTCCAGCAACTTCCTCAACGATTGGTGATATCATTCTACAAGGACCACACCAAGTTGCCCAAAAATCTATCAAAACGGTTTTTTCAGAATTTAAAACCTCTTTTTCAAAGTTTTCTTTTGTTATTGTTAATACGCTCATAATTCTTCCTCCTTATATTGTGTGTAATTACATATGTTTTAAATTATAAAGTCAAAGGTTTTTAAATGATATGTGTTTTTAACTTTACCCTTTGATTTATTATATTACCATTATATATCATTTGCGTTTTATTTCTGTGATTAAGTCACGCAAAGGAAATAAAGGGAAAGTGTAATAATCATTTTGTGGATAGTAAAAGTCCACAAACCCTTGAGCTTGTGGACTTTATTTGAAAATAATATATTTTTCTAACTTGCACTTATGACCATCTATTTCGTAGAAATTTAGAGTTTTGAGCGGTTTTGCGTAGCTAAATTTCGGCAATGCTTTATGCCGAAAAGAACAAAACTCTGGTTAGAAAAATATATTTTTCTAACTTACACCTGCTGTTTCGCAGTTAGCTAAATGTTCTTCATATGTTTTTGCATAATAATAATTTCCTGCTTTGTCGGTCACAAAATAAAGATATTCAGTTTCCTCTGGATAAAGTGCCGCATTTATTGCCGCAGTCCCTGGATTAGTGATTGGTCCTGCTGGAAGTGCTGGACATTTATAAGTGTTATAAAATGAGTTATACCTATTAATGTCACCAGTAATATATGGCTTGATACAACCTTCAACATAAGTTATCGTTACATCAGATTGGAGTTTTTGACCGGCTTTAAGTCTGTTGTGAAAAACTGATGAAACTTTTTTCAGTTGACTGCTATCGTGTACTTCTTTTTGAATAATAGAGGCAAGTGTAATCATTTGATCCATAGAATAGCCTAATTCGCTTGCTCTATTTTTAAGTTCAGCTGTGATTTTTTTTTCGGCAACTTTTAGTAATCTACCAATTGCATCTTGTGGTTTTTCATTTGTATAAAACTCATATGTGTTGGGGAATAAATATCCTTCAAGTAAAAAACAACGCTGTGCAGAAGGAGCGATTGAGCTTATAAGTGAATAACTGCTAAAATCATAAGTGCTCATGGTATCAAAAAGGTCCTTTTGTTTTGCGACACCTTTTGATTCTAGTGTATCGAATATCTTAGAGAGTGATGTACCCTCTGGGAAAGTAATACGCACAGTTTTTGGAGCAACTGATTCTGATTTTGATACAGTTGATGATGGTGAAACAGTTGAAGTTTTTTGAGAACTTTGTTGAGAGGTCACAACTTGTGATGAAGTTTCTTTACTGCTTGTTTCTTCACTTTCGATGCTAGTAGCATTGCTACTAACATCACTGCTGACATCTTCTGATGAAGCATTTGAAACCGAGTTACTTTCATTGCTAACACTTTTACTGGAATTATTACATGATGCAAGAGATACACTCATTGCAATTATAATTATAAATGATATATATTTCTTCAATCCTATTACCATGCCTTTCTATATTTATGTAATTATTAACATGATAAAAAAAGTATACTACGATTTTGAATTAATTGCAACAGGGATTTTATTCTTCAATTATTATTGCTTTTAGGTGGCATGGAAGACACTGCTTGATATAGTCCTCTTTTTCTTGTTTAGTTATAAACAAACCTAAATCTTCTAGGATTGTTATTTTAACTATACCCATTTCCAGTGCCTCTGCTATACTAACTTTTAATCCTCCTGCTTCAATGCAACGAATTACACCATCTTTAGTAAAATCGCTATTAGAAATTGCCATTCGTTTTAATACAATATCTTTTAATTCAATGGCTGAAAGGCTTTGAGGTAAACTATATAATTTAATATATTTATCACTGCTAACTGGGTTTATATTTATAATGAAGCAACTGTCAAATAAGCTTTCGATTTGCTCACTAAGCATATCAATATATAAGCCATAGCAATAAAGCTCAGCATCCATAATGGAATTGCCATCAAGTTTATATATTTTTAATTTTTTTAACTCTCGCACCATTCTTTCATATGACCCCATAACCTAACCCCTCTCAATTGTAATTAAAGCGCTTGCAAGTTGACAAATTTCGTTTGGTTGCAAATTTATTGGTGAAGTAGGGGTAATTATTTCAACATCATTAACCCCATCGATTTTTAAAATATTACTTGTAATAATTGCAGGAGAAAAGCGTTGACCGATATTAAAGTTTTGAACTTGTTCATTAACTAATTCTGTAATTTGAATATAGTATGAGTTTTCATCTGCAAGATTATCAACTTTTACATTGAGCTTTACATCAATTCTTTTTTTCACAGGACGACTTACTATTACTTTTATGCCAAGTTCACGCACTTTTTCAATTTCAGATTGAAGAGCAGAAATAGTGCTGTCACTAATACTGCGTGTGTAGTTTTCTACATAAAGCTGAATTTGGTTGCTAACACCTGGAGTAAAAATAGCCTTTGCATACCAAATATCACCTTTGCTTTTAGCAAATTGTTCATAGTAATTAAGATTTGCTCCGTTTGAAATCTTACTGTAACTTTCAATGATACGTTGTCGATATAATTGATCTGATTCTTCGTCAGAGCCACCACCAATTTTGTCAGGATTTCTAATAGAGGTTATGCCTGCTATTGGCGTTACTAATATATCAATAAAATTAGGCGCAATACTTGTATGACTTCCGCAATCAACAGATTCTATAAATGTCCCACCCTTAGTTGCACCTTGTTTTATAGTCAGTTCATTGGTCGTTTGAAACATCACACCGTTTGATTTAGATGATGTTAAAAGTGTCCCAATGGGAATTAATATATCATGTTCAGCGGGTGTCTTGCAAATAAATTCTACTGCACCAGTGGACTTTGATGCAGTTTTTCTATGAATGCCTCTTGCGTCACCATGACGTTTTAAGTATTCACCTTCTGCGGTATTAGGATATATCTGATTTTCATAAAAGTCTAAACGGTCATATAATGCTGATAATTCTCCTGCAATAACTTTTAGCTTAATTGCCATATCGGAGGCATCATCAACAACACAACCAGCCTTTCTCTCAAAGTTACCCATTAATTGAGCCAATATTATTTCATATCTAGTCATTTTATTCTCCTTTGTGTTTTTTACTATTTACTTTTAAAATAGATATTCTTGAACATCTAGTAAAGTTCAATTATTGCATTTTCATTATTAATTCTAATATAAACAGTAAGAGTTAAAGCTTTATCATCTTTATTAGCTTGCCTTTCAACACCTGTTACTTCAATTTGTTGAATAGGGGAAAGCGCCTCACTGATAATTGCTATGAGCAAATCATAATCAGCAGTATTTAAATCAACTAAATGCAGTTCACTGCCAAGCTCATTATCATATGTAAAGCTACCTTTTTTTACTTTTAAACGGATTAATGCACGCTCAATGATTTCATCAACACCGCTTGAAGTAATAAATCGACCTAAATGATCAACTGCATAATCACCGTTAGCTATTTTTGTAACCATTAAATTGCACCTCCAATAATTTTTCCACTCTTTGTGATAGTAACTCCGTTGAGAATAATATCACCATTGGATTTAAGCCATATGTATGCACCGCCAGATGAGCTAATCTTTGTTTCACCCTCACAAATATCCTTTGAAATTAGAGGTTGTCCAATGCAATAATACTCATCATCTTTTGCAGGCAAAACAACAACTTCTTGTCCTTGAACAGGTATGGAACTAATATTAACTCCACAAACCAAAGGAACATTTAAAAGTTGCATATTTGACGCAATATCAATGTTATTACCGTTAACGTTTGTAACTGTGCCAACATGAGCAGACTCGGTATTTTCTGCTTGATTTAGTGCTCTATTAATCCACATAGTGTTTCTCCTTTTTTACACGAATTTTTTATCTAATAATTTAAGCTTAGTTATAACTCCATTTTGGTCAGCCTTATGGCAAACACTACTTATATATAGGTTATTGCTAGTATAAACATCATCAAAAAGCTTCACGTTGTCGCCAATTGAAACATCAACAAGCGAAGGGATAGTGACTTCAATAACAGCAAAGTCCTTATTAGATTGATTAACAAGTCGTTCGCTTTCAACTTTAGCGTTTGCGGTAACTTTGCTTGTTGGATGATAAAAACGTTCTCTTTTTATATGCCTATCAATAGCACTTTTATTTTCAATGCAAATTCCGTAATAATAACCATATGTTTCAGTGGCAGTTTTCATATACAGTTTAGAAATGAGTTTGTGTCGGTTTAATGAAACATTCAAATTTGTATAGTGAATTGCATTTTTTAAAGTGTTTGATATTGTGTGAGTTGTATTATTAATAGGGCTTATAGTGAGAATATTATTATTGTTTATATATGCAGGCTTTTTGTATGCCAATAGGCAGTAGTCATTGATTACTTTCCAATAGCTTGAACCTTTTTTAACTTGAATAAAATTCTGTTTTGCTTCATATGGAAATTCATACCCTATAACTCCAAAAGGTGCGGCATATTGCTCAAACAGCTGCTTTGAAGTAAGCTGAAAATAAATATTCGGTTTAACCTCATTGTCTAAAAGCAGTGCAGTTTTATTTCTACTACCAATTTCAATTATGTTACCTTTATTAGACGAACTGATTGTTTGGGTATCAACAATACCATCAAATATCTTCTTACCATTTAGCTGTGCAGTAATTTGATGAAACTCTTCATTGCTAAACTGAATAGGTGCAGTAAATTCGAATGAATCACATGGAATGTACCTATCGGCATCATATTGAAATGATAATGGCGAGTCGAAAATAACTGTTTTGCCACTTAATGTTTTGCCTTTTATAATAAGCATGGTTATCCCCCTTTTTGCGTTACATCTTCAATGAATTTAAAACTATAAGTAAGTAAATTGGGAGCAGGTTTTGCAGTCACTGATAACGATGCAAAGTAAGCATAAAAAGGTTTGTATTTGGGAATATGTAATAAACCGTTATGCTGTGATAAAAACAATTCATTTAATTTTTCATATTGATTTTCAATATCATTACCAACAAGTTCACCCTCGCCAGTTACAACACGTGCACCGATACCTAAATCTTGAACAATGCTCCCTGCAACAGGAGAAATAAATTCGATAATATTTCTTTCTCTTTTTATGGTGAATGTGCGTGGATTATAGCAAAACTCATAGTTTTTGAAAATCACTTTTGTAGTATTAATCATAATTATGAACATTCCTTTCATACAGTCTGAGAGATATTAATTTGCATTAGCTTGATGCTTCGCTTTCGATATCTAAAAAGCTATTGTATCTTCGACTTTGTGATTCAAGTTCGTTTGATATACTTTCAATTGAGGGTGGCGCATTGTTATAAACCGTTTTATTAGGTTCGACTTCTGAAGTAATAGCAAGAGTTTCATTTTTTAAATGCTCATCTGATATTAAGTGAGAAGGATTATTGTTTACATTTCCAATAAGCCTCTTTATTTCATCCACAAAAATATGCATTAAAATTCTCCTCCCTTTAGTTGCAAATCAAAACTTTCATTTGTTCCTATCTCTAACTCACAATCACTGGATTGGTATATATTGAAATATTCATCATAAACATCACAAAGTTCATTGATGCTAAGAGTTTTAAGTACATCAAGTGGACAGGAAAATACCTGATTATCGCCATCATATAAGCAATAGTAGGCAAGAGTGGCATGCTCGCTTAAAGCATGTGCAAGCTGATTGCTCTCACTGTCTATATTTAATGATTGATGTACTTCTTTTGCACTTTCAATACAGTTTAAAACATCAAGTGCAGATAACTTTTTTATAGTATACTTCATCATATTTCAGTTCGCCTCGTTGCAATAACTGTAATTGTTTCAACGCATGGCTCGTTTATATTAACACCCTCGCTAATACTAGCCCATTCACATCCGGTAAACATTATTCGTTTATTAGGTTTAACAATTACAATCGTAAAATTGCTCATTGAATGAAAGTCAACATACTCACCGTTTTGTTGGACAAAATAAACCCGTTTAAGCTCAATTGTGTGATTTATAATGCCACAAGCAGCACATACGGGATGGGTGCTACCAAACTCTTCAATAAGCCTTGTTTTTTTTGTAGATTTAGCTTTATAGCTTTCAACAACTGCAATTTTTTTACCATCGGCTTCTATATAAATGTCTTTACTTGTTGGAATATTAGTAATTGCCATATTGACCCCTCCTACAAACCAATATTTAAGTTTAGAAAAATTTGATTTACTCCTTGTGCTAAAGAAACACTTGCTTCAACAATACAAATTGACCTATCAGTATCACTATAACGAACAATGGGGCTTTGAAAGTCAGAAATAATACCTTCATTTTTCATGCTTATGAGTTCACATACAACAATTGTCAATATTGCGCCAAGAGTTGCAGTTTTAGTTGTTCCTGATAGCCTTTTTTGTAAAAGAGATTTAAGTGAACTTGTGACATGGTCAAGCGTTGTTATGACGCTCAAATCACGGTAAGTGTTATCTATTTCACCATTAGTTTTTGTTTTAGTAGTAACTGCACGAATTAGTTCAATTTTGTCGCCAGATTGCTCATACACATTGACACCGTTATATAAAAGTGAATTTTTTTCGCTTTCGGTGAGATTTGTTTTTAACAGATATTCACCATTTACAAGCTTTCCAGCGAGGTTTGATGTTGGAGTTTTATTGCTTGAAATCATATTAGCAAGTAAGGCATTTGAAACGTTAATCAAACTAAAAGGTTTTATAATAGAAGGATAGGCTAAACATATTCTTTCGTGATTAATGGTTGATGCAAAATCCTGTGGTAAAGTACCGTCAATGCAATTGCAGATGAGAAGTTTAACATCATTAACATATCCGCTTGTATTAAATCGCAGTTTTACATGCTCGATTAATTCAATGGGG
>DAMDCT010000012.1:35887-36452 GCA_032091455.1 Oscillospiraceae bacterium
GGGGTTATAGTCACTTATAATACAATAAGGCTCGTTATTTGATAAAAGCATATCACAGGCTAGTTTATATTGGTCAAGATTATGATTTTCAACACCTATTGCAAATATTTCGCAAAAGGTGTTTTCAAGCACGGCTGTAATTTGCGCAGTTATACTTTCATTTGCTCCATAAAGTGATATTGCTTCATTAACGGTGGTTAGTTTATGTATTTTTAACTCACTGTTGCCGATAGAGGTGTAACAGCCGATTATTCCAATAGACTTTCCTTGATAAGCCTTTTTTAGTTTAGTAATGTTGTAATTTGTATATATTCCTGGACGCATATTTATTTCCATGTAGGTATAAGTCCTTTCATTAGTTATATAGATGATGGGATATTATTAATATTTAAGTTAAGCTCAAAATCATTTATATAATTATCTTTCATGTTAGTTGTAAGCATTGTATTAAGATAAATCTCAGCGTCTAGTGTAAATGCTTCACAATCCTCTTTATATTGAGTGCAAAGACAAACCATTTGACTAATATCAAGTTCATTATCAAATAGCAACAAGTTTGCTATTT
>DAMDCT010000012.1:36462-40996 GCA_032091455.1 Oscillospiraceae bacterium
GAAAATATCATTGCAACTAAGTATTCCATTAGACTTTGAACAAAATATTGTAACTCCAATACACAGCGTTGCCATCTTTCCATATGTCAAGTTAACACTATCTTGCAACTGGTCGCTGCTTAAAAGATTATTCATAACACTTGATTTCACCTCAAGCTTTTTGAGAAATACGCATACTAAAGGGCGATTAAGTGAACTGAAAATATCATCTTGGTTATATTCATTTACTACGTCAATTTGAGCAATGCCATCATCTATCTTTGAAATTATAAGGCTTTTAATATCATCAATATTATTCATACTACCTCCTTAATAGCTTATTGCTTTCAATACTGCAATTTTATAAATTTTAGTGTTTGCAACAATATAATCTTGTGTTGATTTTACAAGAAAGTTTCTTCCATTACAGTTAAGCTTTACACCCTTTTTTAGATTATCAATATCAGGCAAAGTGAGCATGATGAAATCACCATTAATTGTTACACCTTGTCGCTCAATATGCTGTTGTAAAAAATCAGTATCATGTGATGACTTAGATGATATAACACAATTATAAATAGTTTGACTATCCTCAAGGGTAAATGTCGTTCCATATTTGTTTAGAAAATCAGATATAATAAAATTCAAATTCATTTAATCCACCTGCCCAAAATAGAAGTTTTGGTCAATAAGAAGTGATTTTGCTAGAATAATTGCATCATTTTTTATACGCTGTGCATTTTCAATGGCGTTTTTATTGATAGTTACAGTGACATCAAGTGTTTTTATTGTGTCTGGGCTTAAACAAGCATTTAAAACAGTATAATTATAAAATGCAATAGCACCACACAAATACTCTAGGACAGTGGCATTTTTAGTAATATCAGTATCATCCTTTATAAGTGTCTTAACCTGATTAATACTCATGTTAATTAGGTCATCTTGCTTATCAGCTGTATTAATGCCACTAAGTGAACAAAAAACACTAATAACTTTTTGTTTATCCATATTGTGAACATCCTTTCGTACAGATTATAAATAATGGGCGAATTAAGTAAGCCTTATAAAACTCAAGTATTAAGGATTAACTAAATTCGCCCACAATTATGTTGGTTTAGATTTTCATAATTTTAGAAGCATTTGCAAAAATCTTTGCAAATCCTGCAATTGAAGTAATTGTTGCACGCTCTAATTGACGGTCGATTAGCTTGTCACTTTCAATAGATACGTCAGAGGCAGTTACCATTTCGAGTGCACAATTTTTATCAAGTGCAATAATACTACCGGCAGGAACAGAACTTGAACGGTAAAGTGTTGCGCCAAGTGGTGTTGAAAGTTTTCCTGTTGCTTGAAAATTAAGTCCTGTTGCTGGGTCCTTGAGTTCTGCAATGCTTAACATTTTAACCATTACATCAGGAGCAACAATCAGCCTATTCATATCATAATTTTCAAATTCACTCCAAAGTTTTATTAAATCCTCATATGTAAGAACACCAGCATTTTTAACAGCAACATTTGCAGCAGGGTTAAAATTGCTATCACCATTAACAATTGTGTTTATTGCATCCTCAAGTTGGGATTTTGCGATATAAGCACCAATCTGTTTTAATGTTACAGAGAATAAATCAAGTCGTTGGAACTTAATTGCTTCGTAAGATGATACAAGCATACGACCTCGTTTAAAAAGTTTAACTAAGTTATCTTGCACTTTTATTTCAGTTGTAGGAATTTGTGCACCTTCAGCCACTTTTTTAAGCTCTTTATCATCAGAAGTTGCAATAGAAGCTAGAGGTCGATAATCAAGAGAATTAATTTTTGTATTAGTTGCAATTATATCATTTAGTATGCTTGCGTCGTTAATACCTTGAATAACGCAACGTTTAACATATTCAGGGAACAAAACACTAGACTGTGAAGTTTGAAAAACTTTGATACGCTGTCAGAGTTGTATCCCTTCACTTTAATATCAAATCGTTTAAGTTGACGCTCAAACGCATCTAAACTGTTTAAATCAGTACCTGCATAATTTGTGGAAGGGTCAAGTGATTCAAGAACCTTGCTAAAAGATTTATCATTGCCGTTATACATGCCCTTTTCTAAGTTAATGCTATCGTAAAATGCCATATTAATTGCCTCCTGTTAATTTTAATTTGTGTAAGTAAATGAGATTTATGTGGTAACCAAAGACTAAAGCAGTACAACAGCAGTTTTTGCAATTGTGTCCACGCTTAACACAAGATATTCTTGATTTGTAGTTGAAGTTTTAATATAGTTATTTCCTGCAGTCGCTAAACTAGTGTTACCAACAGTAGGGGCAGTGCCTGTATAGTTCAGTTCAACTGCACCTCTTATCATAACTCCTGCAATGTCAGCGTTTTTAGAAACGCAAACACCAATTATATCTTTTTCAGCAGTTGCTTTGCTAACCATGCCATTTTCACCAATTGTAATAATATCTTCAACAGATACTGCACCAGAAAATGTAACTACTATTTCGTTGAGTCCGCTAAATGATTGTTTCATATTTATATCTCCTTATTTATACTCTAAATTCGTTTACGAATGTGTTTGAAGCTGTGTTTTGGCAAGCCTTTAATTGTACATCATCATTTGATAATTCAAGTTTTTGCTCATAAGCTTTTTTGCATGCTTTAAGCTCGTTTATGTCCATTTTTGAACAAACAGACTCAACAACATCAAATGGAAGTCCGTCATTTGCTAGGAATGAAAGCCGTTTTACCTCACAAATTAAATCATCCTTATACGCTTTTCCAAGCTGTGCGGCAAGGGTGAGTTTTGATATGTAATTAGATAACTCATTTGCCTCCTGCTTTGTAATGATAATCTCTTTATCACATTCGCTAAATGACTTTAATAGGACATCTGTATTTCTCATTGCGGTTTCCTCCTTCCCTTTAATAAATCCCTTTGTAACTCCTGCATTAATTTGTGCAGGAACTGCAACAAATGACCACTCATAAGCGACATTTGCACCATCTAGAAGATAGTGGCACAAGACACCATCATAAACTTTTCCCTTTGTATGTTTACAGCAGTCGTTTTTCATATTTGCACCGCAAATTGAGCAGGTTATGTTATCGACACTACATGAAACGCTAACTTCCTTTTTTATCCCACCGTCAATGTCAAGAATTAAGTCAGAGTTTTTCTCATTCCTCACCATATAAGCCTTTGCCTTTAAATAGGTATATGGTTCTCCAAACTAGTTTTCTTTTGCTCATCCACACAAACGGTGGTGTCGTAGACTCTTGCAGATTGATTTGCTCCCTTAGGATTATGATCAAATATACCTGTTTTTCCAACAAACAAACAAGCTAGCTTATTTAGAGAATTAACAGTAAATCTTTCATAATCTCTATCTACCTCATTATCGCAAAGTATAACAGAAAAGCTATATACCTCATCAACTGATAAAGCACGTCTAGTAAAGTGATTAATTAACTCTAAATCAGTTGAGTTTGTATTAATGCTTTTTATGACTGTATCTCTCATTGCATTTCTCCTATCTCGCTTAGTATTCTTTTTGTCTGTGCATTATATAGCGCAGACTTTGCCTGTTCTGCTTCATCTTGCAAATTGATTACATTCCAGCATATTTCCGGTTCACATGAATAACCCTCTATACGCAAAAATGTGCGACAGATTTTTAATATTGTTGGCTCTAAAAGTCGCCTGTAATATTCAAGCTCACTTGTTAAAATATCTGATTGTTGTTTGCTCATTCTCTCGGTTGTACTCCAAGCAAGACCTAGTAAAAATGGTGGAATACCGAGTTTTGCAACAATTTGCTCTAACATTTGTCTTACAGGAATATTAGTGTCAATTAGCTGATTATCAGCACCGATTACTTTAATGCTCACATTACCAACGCTAATAAAATCAGTAACTTGACCGTTTTTTGTTGCAGTCATGCCGTCAGACCATTCTTTAGCAATTTGCATTGCACGTTCTTTGGCATATGCCTTGTCAACACTATCGTTGCTTGGTTTATAGGTAACTGCATAACGCAAGTTGCCCATACGCTCAAAGTTTTGAGAAAGTGATTCATACATTTTTAATAGAATTGAAGAAACAAACGGTAATCCCTTTAAAACTGAATTGCCATAAAGTTCTGATGGCTTAGGGTTAAGAGCAGTAAACATAACAAGCTCACTTGCTTTTATAGGAGTTAACTCACCATTTGCTGATTTTGTAAAAACATCAACATCAAGTGGACTTTTTCCCTGCTTTAACTCAATATCATCAAGACTTGCGTTATATAGCCCTTTTATGTTACATTTTTTTGCATCCATAACAACTTCACCAACTGCATTTCCATACATTAAAAGGTTATCAAGATAGGTGCAGATGAAACTTTCAAGCCCAGTTGAAACGCCGCCAACTTTTACGTTTTATGCAAACTGATTTAATGCACTCTCAGCTTTTTTATCACTGCATTTAAGTGTATAACCACCTATCAGTCGAATAATTTTTAGTATTGCCGCATCAATAATCGGCACACCTTCTCTAAGCGCATCATATAACCTCATTTGTG
>DAMDCT010000012.1:41006-41958 GCA_032091455.1 Oscillospiraceae bacterium
ACTAATAGGGGAGAATAGCTATCAATAATTGAAAACTTGTTATCATTTTGCCTTGATGTTTGAACTACTGTTGCAGTTTCTTTTTCAATATGCTTTTTAAATAAATTCAATAGAAAGCCTCCTTTCTGTATGTAATATAGGTTTGTTTGACAACCATACAATGTTGTTTGTAATTACCTTTAAATCCTGTTAGCTGATATAACGAAAAAGTCATCAAGCCTATCAACTAAAACGGTATTTACAAAATAACGAATATCGTCCATTGCGTGGTCATTTTTTTTTTGGGAGTATCACCCTTTGCGTTTTGCTCCCATGAGTAAATCGAAAATTCTCTTAATGTATCAAGACAAGTAGAAGAAAACATAAGTTTTTGGGACTTTAATGCATCGCAAACTTTTCTAATGCCAGTAACAACATCATTTTTGGCAGGGATTACTTTAAATTTTGAGTGCCTGCGTATACACTCGATAAAACTTGCTGCTGATGGATCGACAATTACAGCTTCAATTTCTTTATTGCCACATAAATTCAATAAAGCCGAGTAATATTCTTCATCGGTTTTTGATTCTTTGCTAACTCTTGACGAATAGTAATACTGACTAATTCGATACCACACACCATTATGCTCACCCCACAATCCCATTGAAGTGGGATTTACAGTGCCATAGTCACACGAAACATAAAATTGTGAAAAGTCATTAGGAGGAGTTTCAAAAACATGAGTTTCAGCTTTAAACATGGGATAAACCAAGCCTTGTGCTTGCACCCACTTACCAAGAACAAACCTGTCATAGAATGTACCTGAATAAAGTGATTTGTACCTTTTAAGGATGTCCTTAGTAAGAGAAGGGTTATCCTCCATTTTAAAGTGCAAGTATAAAGCATTTTTTGAACTAGCTTTTTTAATCCATTCTAAATAAAACCAGTGAAAGGGGTGTTCGGGGTTGCAATT
>DAMDCT010000012.1:41972-45384 GCA_032091455.1 Oscillospiraceae bacterium
CCAAAACTTAGAGCCATCAATTGAACAACGAGCTAGTGCCTGCTCAACAAATGAACGGGGCATTAAAGCAACTTCATCAAGCATTAACCCACTAAGTGTTATACCTTGAATTAGTGCGGCACTGCCTTCATCTTTACCACCGAATAGATAAAAGCGGTTTTGATTGCCTTTGTATGTAATATCAATGTAGTTTTTTGAAACCTTTTCTTCACAAGTAAACCCAAGAGTATGCAGTATATTAACGAGGGGCGTTATGACGTTTCGCCTTAAAGACGTAACGGTTTTACCACATATTGCAAAGTCTGATTTGTGAAAGAAAGCAAATGCCCATGATATAAATGAAATTGACATACAAAGGGTTTTACCGCTTCTAACAGCACCATCTGCAATAATGGCATCATATGAATTTAACTTGCTTTGCTTACACCACCACGTAAGTAAGGTAAGCTGTTTTTGACTAAACGGTTTAAATTCCATCAATTAAAAGTCCTTTCTTTCACCATCTTGGCTAAGGATATTTGCTCTTGCTTCAAGTGCTTTGTAAAATTCATTTGCATCTTGCTTTCCAGTTTGAGTGTTAATCAATTCAATTAACTTATCAAACGCCTTAAATCTGTCAAAGAACTTAATTTCGATTGCATTTTCTTTTGGGATTTTAATTTCAGCAATATGAAACAAATCCAGTGTGTCAATCGTTTGTTCTAAGTCCTCTCGGTTTTTAAGGATAAGTTTTACACTATCATTGGTGTTAGCAAAAGCCAGCCTGTTTAGCCCTGCAATTACACTTTGCAAAAGTTCATCATATTCTTTTTGCTGACTAATCTTTTTAATGGCTTGTGCAATGTCACTTCTTTGTAAAAGCCGATCACCTTGAAATTCAGCAATAAGCGTTCCAAACCCAGCCTTAATTGCGGCTTCTTTGCAATTTCTAAGTTGTGCATAGTAATAACAGAATAATTGCTCCTTTGGTTTAAGTTTATTGATCATCTTAAAAACTCCTTTCACTATACAGGGGCAAACAAATATCCAGTTGCACGCAAACGTGCAACTGGACAAAAAATAATTTAAATATTTTTTAAAACGTAGACAAATATACAACATTTTACAAATATTTTAACTAATTTACATGTAAATACTTGACAAAAATGATATATATATATATATAATATGGATATTAAGAGTTAATTCTAGATTAGACCCTTAATATCCATTCGTATTTATCCAGAAAGCTAACATGAAAAAAATGTTAGATGTGTAAAGAAAGATGAGGTATTGAAAATGAAAAAGAGTAGAACAAAGAGAATTTCGGCAATGATTAGTGTAATGTTGGTGTTTACAATGATGTTTGGTATGGGCAGTGTGTTTGCGGAGGACATTAATAGCAAGGAAGAGAAAGAAACTAAATATTTAATAACACAACCTTATGATTATCCGATTAAACCAGGAACAGATACATGGAATAGTTTTGAAAGTAGGGTTGAAAAAATACAAGCATGTGAAATCCCAGATGAAATTCTTAAAAACATGACAACTGAAGCTTTAACAGAAACAGTTATGAATTATCCGCTATTGATTGATATGCTTGCATTCCCATCTAAGGAAGCAGGTTATCAAGCAATATATAGAGTGTTCAATGGACTTAAAGAACTTGATAGTAGGGCTGATGCATTAGTTAAACTATCTAAATATCAGCGAGAAATGTCTTCGATTGGTTCATGTAAAAGGATAAGTAGCAATATGACTCTTATGCCAACATTTTCAGATATATTAATTAATGGGATGAATTCTGATAAGCGAGCAAGTAGCGTGCAACGTTACTCAATAAATAAAACAGTTTATACACCTAGAGGTACAGCTGTATATGCTTTGTATGATAAGTCGCAGAGTGATGCACTTAACACAGAAGCATACCTAAAAGACTCTTATGCTTATTACAAAAAAGTATATCCAGGTGCAACCAAGGTTGCAGACTATAATATTAAATACAATTGTCACTCATATGCATGGTACAGCCCTACTACTTCCAATAAATACTGGATAGATGATCCATCTGCGTATATGACAGATGGCAGTTATATTTCAAAAGATCCAGCAGTAGGGGATAAAGTTTATTATTCTATAAATGATCATTCAGGTATTGTCACTTATGTTGGACAGGGTAGCGGTGCTGGAGTTACAGTTAAGTCAAAGTGGGGTGAATTTGGTTTGAATATCCATAACATACGTGATTGTCCATATCATGAAGACCCAGATTATCATACAATAGCGTCGTGCACATTTTGGGGTAGGCACTAATTTAGATAGGTTTACTTCATAGGAGGAAATAATGAAAAAAACCATACTAATTTTACTTGTGTTTTCGCTTATCATTTGTCAATTTGGTTGTAGTAATAACGAAAAAACGATTTATGGGACATACACATTTGATAAAATCATTTATTTATCTGGACTTAGCTCATCTACGCCTGACTATTTAGCAGAAAAGAAGGCGGGAACAAAGTATATTATAAATGAAGACAGTTTTGAGATTATTTATCCTAGAGTGGCTGACAATAATCACAAAAGGAAAGTTAATTATAAAAGAGAGAAGATAAGTAAAAAACAAACTGAATCACTTGTAAAGTTATTTAACTCTTATAATTTCAGCACTGTTTCAATTAATAAATACAAGAAAAAGTATAAGTATACAATGTACAATGAATATCTTGGCGAAACTAAAAAAATGGCACCGTATATATATACAATGGATGATGAAGTATGGGTAGTTAACTATGTGGATAATACAGCGGATAATAGTGATATTGTAATGTCTATATATAAATTGAAATAACATTGGTTTTATCAAGCTATGCAACTTCACGTTGCATAGCTTGTCTTATCCCCACCCACATTTTCCCCATATATAATGAAGGCTTATTTCACCCACCCCCACCACACGCCAACATTTCTCAAAAAATCTCTAAAAATCTGCATAAAAGTGTTGACAATGTGGCAATGCTATGATAAGATATACAAGCTGTCAAAAAGACAGCAAATCGTAACTCAAGTTTTAGAGCGACAACGATGGACGCGAGGTTTAAGAAGTTTGATTGAATCAAGACTAAAACCGCGAAGAAGATTAAACATTATGTTTGAAAAAAGATGTTGACAAAAAGCTTCCAATATGATAGAATATAAAAGTTGTCTGAAACGACACAAAGCGGTTAAGTTACTGGTCTTGATTGACTTTAGGAAACTTAAAATAAGAATTAAAAGAAACATTATGTTTAAAATAGTTCTTGACAAATCGGAGTGAATGTGGTAAGATAATAGAGTTGCTGAAACGGCAACACACGACAAACGAAGCTTGATAAACATTGGGTTTAAACGAAAATAAAGTTTAAAAAAAGTGCTTGACAAACTGAGAGAGTTG
>DAMDCT010000013.1:0-215 GCA_032091455.1 Oscillospiraceae bacterium
AAAAGTTTAGTGGGCGAAATAAAAAAACTACTTCCCAACACCATAATTTTTCTTGGTGGTCCTGAAGTTAGCTTTGATAGCGAAAAAGTTATTGAAGAAATAAATTGCAATGTCGTTATCTGTGGTGAGGGTGAAGAAATATTCTGTGAGTTTATTGATAGATTGAATAATAATCTAAGTTATAGCGATATTGATGGGATTACATTTAATGATGG
>DAMDCT010000013.1:357-2255 GCA_032091455.1 Oscillospiraceae bacterium
ATGAGGCAAGCAGAGGTTGTCCTTTTAAATGCCAATATTGTCTTTCAAGTGGTAGTGGTGGTGTTAGGTTTTTATCTCTTGATAGAGTATTTTCAGATTTATCTAAGTTTTTAAAAGGAAAAGTTCGTCAAGTAAAATTTGTTGACCGCACTTTCAATTGTGACAAAGAATATTCTATGGCAATATGGAAATTCTTAAGTGAAAATGACAATGGTATTACGAACTTTCATTTTGAAATTGCTGCAGAGCTAATTGATTTTAATATGATTGATTTTTTACACACTGTAAGAAAAGGACTATTTCAATTTGAAATAGGTGTTCAATCAACCAATCCAGATACACTTAAAGCGATTAAGCGAACTACTCTTCCAAACAAACTTACTCCTATTGTGAAAGCACTACAGCAGGAAAACAACATACACTTGCACCTTGATTTGATTGCTGGCTTACCATATGAAGGATATGACTGCTTTAAACAGTCATTTAATTATGTGTACAGCTTGAAACCCGACCAATTGCAGTTGGGATTTTTAAAGCTTTTAAAAGGCTCTGGTTTGTACGATAAAGCTAATCAGTATGGACTTGTTCACACAACCTATGCGCCATATGAAGTGTTAAAGACAAATTGGCTATCTTTTGAAGAAATTTTGCGTTTGAAAATGATTGAGGAAATGGTTGAAACATATTATAACACAAACCGTTATCAAATTACGGTTGATTATTTATGTAAGCAATTTGATTCTCCATTTACACTGTTTGAAAAATTAGCAGACTTTTACGAACAAAATAATATGCACCTTATTCCTCATTCAAAGGTAGATTATTTCACAATACTATGGGAGTTTTTCAAAACTATAAATTGTGGGGATGAAGCCGAATTTAAATGGCGTATTCTCTATGACAGCTACTCTCACGAAAAAGCCAAAAAATTACCTGAGTGGCTTGACACTTCACTTAACTTTAAATATAAGAAAGCAATCTATGACTTTGTTGACAATAGAGATAATGTTGATAAATACCTTTGCGAATATCAAGAATTTGACACCAAGCAAATAATTCGCAATGCACATATTGAGGTATTCCCTTTTAATCCAATCAATGGCGAACAAAAGATAACTGCTCTTTTATATAATTACAGACAATGCGACTTGTTAGGAAATGCTAAAATTACAGTTATATCTTTATAGAAACTATATAGATGATGAGAACCCCACCAAACATAATAGTCGGTGGGGTTCACTTAATATATCTTTTTAAAAAACTACTCTTTTACGTAAATATCTGCATGTTGTTGATTTTTCTCAAACCACTTAACTGCATAAGAACAGGTTGCATGTGCTTTTTTATTTTCTCGTCTTAATTTCTCCACAGTGTCCTCTAATAATTTGCCTGCTATGCCTTGACCACGTAAGGAATCATCAACAAAAGTGTGATTAATATTAACTATGTTGCTTGTTTCATTAGGAAAAGTAACCTCAGCTATTAACTTACCACTTTCATCATTTAAATATATTCTGTTTTCTTCTTCAATAAAATTCAAACTTATCACCTCACGTTTATTATAGCACTTGTTGTTATTTTTTATCAACTAGTATTAGCAATAATGAAATTATTTCTGCTATTCCATAGATTATCATACCACTTGCAAAGCTAGATAACCAACTTTTTAAAGTTTCAGCCAAATCACTACTAAGTCCAAAAATTAAGCCAACAACAAAAATAAAAAAAGCAGTTATTTTCAAAATTAACACTACCTTGTTTTGATTTTCTAACTGTGAGTTTTTTGACTTTTCAATTAAATTAGGTTTCTCTTCAATTCTATTATAATTAATATCACAAGTATTAATGAAGTTTTCTAGATATTTTGACACATTCTCATCTGAATTATTTGCTTTCAA
>DAMDCT010000013.1:2265-16615 GCA_032091455.1 Oscillospiraceae bacterium
CAAAAATAATCTTTGGCTTGTTGATATTTATCGCTTTTCTCATTACTATATTGAACTAAATTCCATTTTTTCTCAAAGCACTCACCACACACTTTATACTGCTTATAATCCTTGTCTAATTCATAATGTTCTGTTAATATAAAATGTTTTATTCCACAAATACAACATTCAAATTCCATTTTATTAGCTCCCTTGTGTCAACTTTATTTCACAACAGGTCATTACTATAAACCAATAGAAAACACTATTTTATTCGTAAAATCTGATTTATCGAATTTAAGCCAAGTAATCTTGCCTTTGTCTTTACCAAATTGAGCAGAACCCGTTACCACATCCTGTTTCTTTTCTCCATTTTCTGGTCCATACTTTAAATGAGCTGTAAAAGTATAGGTTACTGGTGTTATATCCTTTTCTTTAACAATATCAATTTTGTCAACCTCAATTGTTATGCCTAATTTATTAGCTGCAAAATGACTGCTTAACGGAAACGCCTGTTGGCAAAAACTTTCAAAGTGACTATTAGAGAAATATGGTGCGTACTTCTCTTTTAGCTTTTCCTCAAACTTAGAAGAATAACCAGAATAAACTTTTATTCCTGAGGATGCATGTTCATTTGGTGTATCGACAACGATTTGCCTAGATGCCTCAATTAACTCATTGTCTGGACAGGTGAACATTTGATTAACGAATGCCTTTATAGCCTCCTCATTTTTATCCTTTGAGGGTGAACCATGTATGAATGAAAACCCTAACAGTGATAATATCGCTACACAAATAACACAAACTAATACTATTTGAAGAATGCTTGGATTTGACTTTATATTAATCATTAGTCTATCTCCTTTTTGTTGTTATTTCCATTATAATACTAATTAAGTTAAATTACAATTAGTATTCCTGTATTAGCCTATATGTTATGCTATTTAATGATATTTTTATGTAAAAATCGCATACAACCCAACTATATTCAAACAAAAAAGCACCCAGAAAGGGTGCTTTTTTGTTTGAATAACTTCTATAATCGGTATATTAATAATCTTCTAACCTTATGTTAATTTTAAATTCGAATATTTCATTTGGTTTAATTAAAGGGCGAGCATTGTTTTTTTGAGCAGTTATAATGCTATCATAGTACCCATTTGAAGGCTCAAGTGCACAATTCATATCACCTCTAAACCCGCCAGTTGTTTCCCAATATCCTAAGTAAGGCAACTTATTTGCATCATAATCAAACCATACCTTAACCCGTTTTGATGGATATTCATAGCCACAATGACCAACTTCAACACTATCATTAAGCCACCATTTCAACTCATTCTTTTGGCTATGCACTAAAATCTTATCACCTTGTGGTATTAATAATTTCATATCTTCTTCATAATTCACAAGGCTGTGCATTGTCCAAATACAGGGAAATTCATATTCCCCTATGTTTTTTATTTTCCACTGTAAACACACTTCATTATTTTTGAGCATAATTATTTTCTGATATGTGTATGGTAATATTTTGCTTGTGTATGACAAAATAACTCTATCATCTTTTACTTCATATGAGAAATTTGCAGACCAAATTTCTCCGTGATCTGGATATTTTATTTCTTTACCATTTACTATTACGTTGCATTCGTCAACACTAGGAAAAGCATCATCAAAACCACAAGCTTCAAAATCACTAAACACAGAATAAGTATTACTTCTACTGAATGTATCCTTTGGATTTTGAAATAACAATTCAAAGTTTTTAGTTTTATGCAAAATGGATGTTATTTTTCCACCATATTCGGGCAAAATCATGGCTTTAAGATTATTATTCTCCAAAACTATTCCTTTTGCATTTTGAAAACTCTCTTCGTAAATCATAACATTTCCACGCTCTTCATAACTCCTATATGGTTTTTATCCAACATTTGAGCACGATAAAGTTGTTCTTTGGCTTTTTTCATGTTTTTCAATCCCAAATTACCTAACGCCATCATATATAAGCAGTGTATCTCATTTTTCACATCTAAATTCTCATCAAAAATCATAATATCTGGTAGTGATACTGCAAAGTATTCAATCTTAACTTTGTCAAAAATGTGCTTTTCACCATAAGAGATAAGTTTATTAAATCTACTTTTTGCAGCTGTCATATCACCTAATTTTTCAAGTGCTAATCCTTGATAAAATATCATTTCTGGTGGTTGGTCATTATAATACATCATACCTGTTGGCTCACTAAGTCCACTTGATGCCTTTTTAAAACATTCGTTTGCTTTATCATAATCATTTAGCCCTTCATATGCACAACCCATATAATAATATATATTATTTTCTTGAGCACCAGCCAGCTTTCCTTCGCCAAGATTATGTGGATAAACTGTCGCATTACTTAATAGTTCAATAGCTCTTTTATAATCTTGTGCCTTAATAGCCTTTTTAGCGAGTTCAACATTTGAAAAAACATACTGTGACGGTACTCTGCCTTCGCCACCCTCCCAAGGATGAAATTTGTGTTTTTCAATTAATTTGAGTGCCCTTTCAAATTCGCCTTTCATATTAATTAATGTAACATACTCAAGATATAAATCATCTCTTAATAAAAGCAAATCAACATGATTTTCAAATATCTCTAACCTTTTTTCTGGTGTAAAACCTATTTTTTTATAAAGCTGATCTAGCTCCATAAACACACGTGCGTCGCTTTGGTTTAAAGCAAATGCTTTTTCAAGTTCTTCTTTCGCTTTAGCTTTATCATCATTTTTATTGAAATATGCAATACTTAAATTCCTATGTGCAGTTGGAAATTTATCATCGAGTGAAATGGATTTTTCCCAAAGTTCAATAGCTTTCTCATATTGCTTTTTATCATAATATAAACACCCTAAATAATACGGAGCTTTCGAATCATTTTCATTCTCTCTAATTGCAAACTCAAGTACAAAAATATCATCAATTCTATGTGGGAAACAATAATCACTACAAGCATTTGCAGCCTTATTTAAATATTTATTTGTATCTTCTTCATTCCCCAATTTTTTAAAATTTGCCGCCATGTAATAAAATAGCATTGGATAAACTTTAAAATCATTATCAATAATTTCAATGAAACTTGAAATCACCTCATTAGCTTCAACATAAAATCCAGAATCGCTATATTCTAGTGATAATTCAATTAAAGTATTATGATTTCCAGCAATAACGTTAAACAAATTTGTTTTATCATTATTTGTCAACAACGCAATTTCGTTTCTAGCTATAATATCAAGCATATCAATTTCAATGCTCTCATTTGCAAATGAAAGTGCAAGCTCACATTTCCCTAATTTTCTAAGCAACATAGTTTTTAGCCCACGTGCTTTCATGTTGTGGATATTTCTAACAAGAGAATGCTCGATGTGTTCTAAAGCAGTTTCATACTCACCATAAATACTGGCAATACAAGCTAGTTTATAAAACGAACTATCTTGCCAAGCTGCGTTCCATGTTGCCTTATAAAATGCATCATATGCTTTTTGCAATTTATTTTGACGTTGTAAGCAAACGCCTAAATTATAAAGTGCTTCACCATCATAAGGCTGAGGGCTACACAATGTTTGCCTTTTAATTGCAGTTTCAAAATACTTTTGAGCCTCTTGAGCCATGCCACGCCTCATAAGTAATGCACCATATGCTGTATTTAAACGAATATCGTTAGAATCTCTTTTAAGCCCTTCTAGATAATAGTCAGCTGGTTCAAAGGTCGCATGTCTGTATTGTTCTAAATGTTTTCCATATAATAAAAGTTCTTCAGTTGTTCGGCAATCCTCTGGAGCAGGTGCGGGCTTTGCTGGCTCCGGCATTTCTTCTACAACTTTTTCCTTAGGTGTATAGTCGACTAATAGCTTTCCATTTTCATCAAAAACTTCAATTGTATAATCTGTTTCGTTTGTAGAATTAACGACAATACTTTCCTCAAAAACAAGGACAGGTGACAAATCAGTAACCTTTTCTAAAACAATTTCTTTGTTTTGTTTTATTATGACCTTTGCAGAAGAAAATTCTTTTGTTGCATATACTATTGTACTTAATTTATTCCCCTCAAGGCTTAAATTCACGGCGGCATTAATTGTTGCATTATGAATTTTACCAACCTTTTTATAAGGCATAAAACATTGCGTAAAGACTTTTTCCTCATAAGGACTTAACCATGTAAAATCGGGTTGATTATCAGTAAAACAGCCTGTCATTAGCTCAATATATGGACCGTCATCGTCTGTCAAATTTCTATCCCATGCTTGACCAAAATCGCCATTTCCCCAAGTCCATTGTTTTTTGCCAGGTGAAACATGATGGTCAGCTACATGCAAAATACCTGCCTCCACTCCATAATCATAGCCACCAACAAAGTTATAGTCAGACTTATATGCCATATATGATGTTGGAACGGGTATATTTTTATATCGAGAAATATCTACACCAGCTGAATAGTCCTGTTTATAATATACTCCAGTTGCGATAGGAAACTTTGATACATCTCTTTTGCCATGATCCATTACTGCATGAACATCTGGTGGAAAAATAGATTGCGTATAATCATTGACTGCAATAGCTGGGTTTGCCCACCAAAGAAAGGTTTGCATATCATCTGTACGATTAAAAAGTTGTGCATTAATTTCTATATATGAAGTATCAGGGTATAAAGTAAACCTTGCCATACCTTTTGTTCTAAACATATTTTCAATCTCGCCAACATAAACGCTACAACTTCCATCTACATGATTAACCATTTTGTAGCTAACTGGATCAAATGTGCTTGGTCTATGATGTTGTGGCCAGTTAAATTCAATTCCTCCAGAAATCCATGGTCCATTCAAACCTACTAAAGCAGGTTTTATAACTTTATTATAATATACAAAGTCATAGTTGTTGGTTTTATCAAGTGCACGTTGAATTTTTCCACCTAGTTCTGGCAAAATCATAATGTGAAGATACTTGTTTTCTAGAAATACTGCCTTGTAAACTTTATCTACTTTTTCGTCGCTGATTTTATCTATAACACTATGTGGATATACTTTTCCACTACTGCCTTGATACACACGTTTTTCAAGAAACATTGGATTTTTATCAGGTATACCCACCTCATATGTTGGTATTATGACATCTTCTTCCCAAACCGCTACGCCTTGTGTAATATTTTTCAACATAATATCCACCCCTTAACTTAAGTTTATAATCCAATTATATCTCTGTTTATATACACATTCAATACGTAAAACAATCAAAAAATCCATGAATACTGCTCTATTTTGATGTAATGATTTTTATTAATCTTGACGTTTAGCAAAAACTAGATTATACTTGCAATATATTAATATTTTATGAGGTATCTATTTTATGATTTGTACTGAAACTGGTGTCTTGACACCTTCAAACTATTACTTTTCGACTCCATCAATATTAGCTGAAAAAGTGCTTTATTATGTGCTTTGCGCTGGTGACTTTACCTGTGATGAAAATTATCATATTAACAGAAAAAATTATAATAGCATTTTACTTATGCTTGTTGAAGATGGTGAATGTATAATTAAAAATGATGATAATATACTGACTGCAAAAAAAGATGACATCATTATGATAAATTGCTATGAACCACATGAATATTACACCAATAAATATTTAAAAACAAAATGGATACATTTTGGTGGTGCGCAGAGCCTTGATTTTTTTGAGACGTTTTCAAAAGAACAAAATCAAATAATATTCAGAAAAGAGGCTAATAATTATAAGTCCCAAATTAGCAAGCTTTTAAATATTACAAGCAATCCTAAAATTTCAAACGAAATAATAATATCGCAAATAATCCACGATATGTTATGCAAATTATTGGGTTCGGCTCATCTACTGGACAACTGCAAAAATTCAAATTATCCTGAATTTATTATATCTAGTATAGATTTTATGAATGATAATATTAGAAGCGATATTTCAATTGACTTAATTTCCTCAAATTTAAATATGAGCAACTCGCATTTTTCAAGGAGTTTTAAAAAACATACTGGGTTTTCACCTTACGAATATTTAATAAAGCTTCGACTAGATGTTTCAAAAGAACTGCTTAAAACAACAAACTATTCTATATCAAAAATAGCTGAGGAATCTGGATTTTTCAGCACTTCTAATTTTATAGTAACATTTAAGACTAAGGTTGGACTAACCCCTAAACAATTTCAAAAGATGAAATTTTAAAAGAGTATGAAATAAAAATTCATACTCTTTTAGCTTTATTTTTCTTTTCTATATTGGCTCGGGGTTTCATCTGTATATTTCTTAAACACAATTGAAAAATACTGTGGTGTTGCAAATCCTAAAATATTTGAAATATCACTTGGCTTCATGTTAGTATTTTTCAATAGGCTTTTTGCACGTTCCAGCTTAGTATTAACAATATATTGAACAATATTTTCGCCTGTTTCCTCTTTAAAAATTCTCGAAAGATATGATTTATGCAAATGCATCATCTCAGCAATTTCATTCAAGGAAATCTTCCGTTCCAAATTTTCATAAATTAAATTTTTTGCCCTATCAGAAATGCTGAGGTTTTCATGGGAATTATCTTTAAGCAATCTTGAAAACACATTAACAAAATAATCACGCATTTCTTCTATTGTTTCAAGTGAATTAATATAGCTAGAACTTAATTTAATCCCACATTCCTCGATTTTTTTGCGGTTAATATGTTTTGCATCCACAAATCCCTGCAAAAATCCAAATAAAATATCATTAACATAACGATAATAATTTATTTTTGCAAACCCAACATCAAAACGGTCCTTATATACATCGCATAGTTCTGCTGAAATATTTTTATTTGCATTGTAAAGCATTTTTTTAATACTGTATAACCGCTCGTCAATATTATTACTATCATAAATAGTTGCTTTTGTACTTATTGTATCATAGAAAATATTTTTATTTAGCCCAACAAACATTCTCATTTCAGAAGCTTCCTTAGCATGTCTGTATAAATCGGGTATTCGCTCTAAATTTTTGCTGTATTCCGAAATACCTATGCTAACACTTTTTATACCACATTTGCTTGCCATTAAACGAATAAAGTTAGCCTGTTCAAGCACGTTATTCATAAAATACAGCATACTGAAATTACTCTCGGCACTACTTAAAATAAACACTTCATTGTCATATGCCATAAAACTTGCTGGAAATTTCTTTTTTATCAAATCCCTAAATTTTAAAACACAGCCTGACCACTCTAAATTTCCACCCTTTCTACTTAAAAATAATGAAAATCCAACTAAAGAATGCGTTTTTGAAAATCCAATAGCTTCTGAGATTTCTACAAGGTCCTGTTTTGATCCCTTAGCAATAAATTCTCTTAATTTTTCAGATATATCTGCATTAACTCCATTTTCAAATGTATACTGTCGTTTAATATCGCTAAGCATACTTAAAATTAAAGCTTCTAGCTCAACCTTTGTTGCAAGATCTTTAATTATATAATCTGTAACACCTAATTGTATAGCTTTTCTTGCATAATCAAAACTTTCGTGACAACTAATTATTATAAATTTTTGTTCAGGACTAATTCTTTTTATTTCTTCAATTAATTCTATTCCAGACATGATTGGCATTTGAATGTCCGTAATAATAATATCAAATTTATCTTTTTCGAAATATTCCAAAGCATGTTTTCCGTTTTTAGCAAGAACGACCTGGCTAAATCCTATTTTCTCCCAATCTATTAAAGCTGCAATAGTTTCTCTAGCTGCAATTTCGTCATCTACTATTAATACTTTATACATTGTCCACCTCATTATTTTCTTTAATAGGTATATGAAATGATATAGTTGTCCCTACCCCTTCAACGGTCTGAATTTCAAGACTTTCATTATAATATAATTTTAATCTATCGTTTACATTGCTTAATCCTATGCGATTAAATCCTCCATTACTAAAGCTTTTTTGTAGTTCGATAATTTTTTCCGGTTTCATTCCCGCCCCATCATCTGCTACAATAACATCAGTTCCATTCTTACTTGTGTAAATGCAAATATATACATGTCCCTCTCCTTCACCACGAGCATAAATGCCATGAATTAATGAATTTTCCACAAGCGGTTGTAGTATAAGTTTGGGTATTAAAATGTCCTTTGAATCTTCTGTAACATTACATATTAAATTAATTATATTTTCGTAACGATAGTTTTGTATTTTTACATACGATTCTAAAAACTCTACCTCTTTGCGAATTGGTATAAGTTCATCTTGATTTGATAAAGTTGACCGAAGCAAAATATTTAATGACTGTATAAGTTCTCTTATTTCACAAGTTCTATTTTTAATCGCCAAATATGATACAGTATTCAGAGTGTTATATAAAAAATGTGGATTTATTTGACTTTGTAATGACTCTATCTGAAATTTAAGAGCAGAAATTTCTGCTTTTTTCTTCTCCTCACCGCTTTCATAGATTTCCAAAACAAATTTATTAATTTCATCTGCCATGCTATTAAAAACAGAAACTAAGCCCCCTATTTCATCAAGACTTTGGTAGTCAACCCGTACATTCATATCACCTTCTACAAAAGAAGTCATCGCATTTTGCAAATCTAAAACAGGTTTTGTAATTCGTTTAGAAATAATATTACTTACAACAAAACCTAATAGAATTAAAATCCCTCCAACAAAAAACAAAACTGAAAGCAAATAATAAATATCTTTTTTTAAATTTATCATACTTATGCTATTTACAATTATCCATTCAGGGTATTGTGGAACGCTACCAATAAAATAAACATTATTTTCTATTATACTATAACCATTTTCGTTGAATTTAGTGGCTAGTTCTTTTGCTTGCTGCATAACATACTCATTTTCTGTACCTTCAAAATCAATTAATTCTCCTTTTCTAGAATAAATAAATGATCCATCATAATATTCCAAACTATTAGGTTTTAATTTTGGTAAAACCTTGCTCTTGTTAATTGAAACAAATAGATTATGTTCTCTATTAAAATTTTTTGAATTTCTGATAGAAGAAATATAGGTAATATATTGATTTTTTCTAAAATCATCTGATTTGATATAGGGGAAATTATTAGGTGACGAAAAAAACTCTTCTCGTGAACCTTCTTTGAAAAATTCGCCCATTTCTTTATAAACATCTTTTGAATAAGTCTCATAAAACTTATTCAATACATTACCTTCATTATCAATAATAAAAGCGCCTTTAATTCCCGCAATCGTATTGATTAAAGTATCTATTCTTTTATTAATAATATCCTGATTGAGTACTTCACTCTCTAACTGTGTTTTTATTATAGTATCATTTTGAATTTTAAATCCGAAATCTCGAACTGCACTCATTGAATTTTTAAAATCAGATAACATGTAACTTGTTTTTTCTTGTAATAATTTAATTCTTTCATTCATAAAGCTTTTTGAAAATATTAGTGTTGTAGCCGTAAGGGTAGTTACAATTAAAACAATAATAAAAATAGTAAAGTAAATTGTAATCCTCTTAGCTATACCTTTTGAATTTTTCATTATTATGACCACCCATTTCACACGGACTTTAAGTTTTGCAATTTCTACGTCATACCTAACAAAACTTTTTCACATTCTTCTTAGTTTAATAATAAACTATTTACAGTAATTATGCAAGTTATGTTTATATTTCAAAAAGCTGTAACGAAATGTTACAGCTTTTTAAATAATATCAATTCCCTTTTAAATATACCTTAACTATTTTTTAGGAGCTTTAATTAATGAGGTTAAAAGTGGAATTTTTATATGATTAGTTAGCTTGATCCTTCATGATTTCTTTGTAATTATCTTTTGTTACGATAACTGCTGGAGTTCTAAAATCTGCTGGAATTTCTTTTTTGTTTACTATAAACTCCATAAGATTTTGTGCTGAATAAGCTCCAATATCAACATAGTTTATGAATGCTGTTGCTCTGAATGCAGAAGTTTCTGCTTTTGCAAATTCAAGTTTTGCAAGGTATCCACCAATACCACATACTGCAGAAGTTTTAGCTAATCCTGCTTCTTCAAGAGCACGAGTTGCGCCTGCTGCACCCTCATCATTTGGAGTCATTACAATCCAGTTTTTGATTTTTGGATTTGCTGTGAACACATTTGCTGCCGCATTAAATCCTTTTTCTGTTTCACCATTGTAGTCAGATTTAAACATCTGTGCTTCTGGCCAATCTGGGAAAGCTTTTTTCCATGATTTCAATTGTCCTTCTGTTCTTGGTACGCAAGATGAAACTTGATCCATAGTTAAGAAAAGAACACCAGTATCTGCATTATCCATTTTATTGTCTTTTGCGTATTTAGCAGACCATTCTCCAACGGCTTCTCCGATTGCAAAAGCATCAATCCCTACGAAAGGAGCAATCATTTTTCCGTCTGCGCCAAGAAGTGCGTCATCTACAGCGATTACCGGAATACCAGCTTCTTTACATTTTTCAACAGTTACTGCTGAAAGTTTTTGGTCTGGAACACAAACTAAAATACCACTAACACCTTGTGTAATAGCATTGTC
This sequence comes from Oscillospiraceae bacterium, assembly GCA_032091455.1. Lineage (GTDB taxonomy): Bacteria > Bacillota > Clostridia > Oscillospirales > Ruminococcaceae > Paludihabitans. The sequence goes on from DAMDCT010000013.1 coordinate 12,794, forward strand.
AATAGCTTGAAGATAAGTATCTGGGTTCATTTTTGCATCGATATACATAAAGTCTTTTGCGCCCATTTCTTTGGATTTAGCTGCAGCTGCTTCACCTTCACCAATAAACCATTGTTGGTCACCAGCTTTATAAATACCTGCTATTACAATATCTTTTTTTGCATCTGCTTTACTTGTGTCATTTTTAGTGGTGTTGGTTTCTTTTTTCGCGCAACCCGCAAACATTAATAATACCATGGTTGACGCTAGTACAAGTGATAAAAGTTTTTTCATTTTTCTTTCCTCCATTCAATTATTATATAAAGAGATTGCAAATATCCTAAAATAGTATTAGATACTATGATAGTCGTATTTTTTCTCCATTATACTATTAAAATGCGTCTAAGACTTAAATGCTATTTTTGTTTATAATCTCTGCAAGCCTCTACGTATGCCAATATATTTTCCCAAGGCACTTCTGGTTCTAACATATGTGTTGGTGCTACCATAAGTCCACCTTTTTCACCGGCAATATCAAGATTTTCATTAACTGCTTTTTTAACATCTTCAACTGAACCAAAAGGCATTGTTGTCTGTGTACCAATTGTCCCGTGGAAAGAAATCTTATCGCCATATAAACGATGAATCTCATCAAAATCCATACATTCACTTTGAATAGGGTTTAAAACATCAACACCCACTTCAATTAAATGAGGAATAAATGGTGTGATAAATCCACAGCTATGATAAAAGATAATTATATCTTTATTAATTTCTTTTACCTCGTCAATAATTTTCTTTAATCTTGGTTTAATCCACTGGCAATAGAGTTCTTCACTCATCATAACACTACTTTGCATACCAATGTCATCACCAATAAATAGAACATCAACGCCAGCATTAGCATAAGATTTTGCACGGATAAGAGATATTTCAGTAGCTTTATCTAGCATAAACTCAGCTTTTTCATCTTCTTCCATCATATCCATCATAATTTCAGGCATACTGCGCATATACCATGCACATTCCCAAATTGTCATTTGCATATCACCAATTGCCACTAAATCACGGGATTTAATATCAGCAACTTGTTTTGCTTGATGACTATTGTCACCGTTTGAAAAGTCTGGGTATGGATAAGCTTCTAGTTCTTCAATAGTACTCATATTCTCCAATGGATGGCGCATATAAGTCATATGATTACTGTTTGGTGAAGGTTCATGACCTACACCCCAAATGTCAATCAATGCATCATGTGCAAGAGGTTTTTTATAATACTGCTTATACTTTTCTTTATCTGTATCTTTTAGCCTAATATCCTCTACCATTCTCCAAGGGAATTTAAAATATTCTTGATAATCATCACAGCCAGTTTTTTCCCTAAAAGTTTTTTGAAGTGCAGGGCACAATACAAATTCTACGGGTACATGTTCAAATCCTTGTCTTCTTAATAATGAAAAGAAATTCTCTCTTTGTGTCATATAAACTATCCCCCCTGTTATAATCTATTTATTTTCGTTTCTTTGAACGTAAGAAGTCAAATGATAATGCAAGTAGTAATAAAGCTCCTCTTGCAACTAACTGCCAGAAAGATTGAACGTTTACCATTATAAGTCCACTGTTGAATCCTTGTAGAATGAATAATCCAATTAGTGTACCAGACATAGCACCGAATCCACCGCTCATTGCAACACCACCAAGAATAGCCGCTGTGATGCCATCAAATTCAAGATTTAAACATGCTTGTGGTTGACCTGAGTTCATTCTTGCTGCTAATACCATACCACCAATAGCTGCTAATACGCCCATTATAATGAATAATTTATAAGTAGTTTTCTTTGTTGATATACCTGAAAGTCTTGCCGCTGTTGGATTTCCACCAACAATATATATTTCTCTACCAAATCGTGTTCTTTTTAAAACAATTGCAAATATTATAAAAGCGACACCCAATATTAATATTGGGAATGTAAAAAATTCACCAAAACCGCCTTTACCCATTGAAAGGAATGATTTATCAGATATTAAAATTGCTTCACCATTAGAAATAATGTAACTAAAACCTCTTAAAATAGATTGTGCCGCAAGTGTTACTATAAATGGGCTTATTTTTAGTTGAGTAACGAAAAAAGCGTTACATACACCAACAAGTGCACCGATAAGAATAACAAGCACAATTACGATAGGTGTTGGAATACCTGCTTGTAAGAAAAGAGCGGCAGATACACCTGCAAATGCGGCTGTTGAACCTGGTGAAAGATCCATATAACCGCCAATTAAAAGCATTGACTCACCAATTGCAATAAGACCGGTTAACGATGCGAATGTTAAAATATTTTTAAAGCTTCTTGTACTTATAAAGTTTGGCTCGATCAATCCAAAAACTACAACCATTGCAAAAAGTGCAATTATAAGTCCAGTGTTTTCGGATAAAAGCGTTTTTTTAATTCTAGATTTGAAACTAGTTTCCATTAGATTGCCTCCTTTGTTTTATCTGATAGTGTTGATAGCATTGCATATCTCAAAATTTCTTCTTCTGTTGCATCTTCTCTTTTTATGTCTGCTGTGATTTTCCCATCTTTTAATACTAAAATTCTATCCGAAACTCCTATTACTTCTGGGAGTTCTGATGAAATCATAATAACTGCAACACCTTTTTTTGCCGCTTCACAAATCATATTGTAAATTTCTGATTTTGCTCCAACATCTATCCCCTTAGTAGGCTCATCAAAAATAATCACCTTAGGGTCCATTGACATCCATCTTGCCAATATTACTTTTTGCTGATTACCACCTGATAAATTATAAATCTTTTGTTCCATATGTGGTGTTTTCACATTGAAATCCTTAATAGCATCCTGCGTAAATAATCTTTCTTTTACAAAATCGATAAAGCCAACTTTTGTAAGTTTAGTTAGCATTGCAAGACTTACATTTTCTCTGACAGATCGAATAAGTGATAGGCCTTCTAGTTTTCTATCTTCTGGGCAAAGGGCAATTCCACTATCCATAGCTTCTCTTGGTGTTCTAGGCGAATAAGTGTTCCCATTCAACAACATTTTTCCGCCAGTAATTTTATCAGCACCAAAAATTGCTCTTGCAGTTTCCGTTCTTCCGGCTCCTGCTAAACCAGAAAGTCCAACAATTTCACCAGCTCTAACAGAAAAAGTAATATCAGTTATTTTATCATTTGTTAAACCTTCAATTGAAAGAACTACATCACCATACTTATCGTTTCTTGGAAGTTCTTTAAACACATCGCCTAAATCTCGACCGACCATAAGCATAATAAGCTCTTTTTCTGTTACTTCGCTAGTAGTCTTAACTCCCATCAATTTTCCATCTTTAAAAACTACTACCCTATCTGTTAGTTCGAAAATTTCATTCATTCGATGTGAAACATAAATTATTGCTTTATTTTCTTCTTTTAGCTTTCTAACAATTTTGAACAAAGCCACTATTTCACTATCAGTAAGAGGTGCTGTTGGCTCATCAAAACAGATAATATCAGCTTTTCTCGCATACGTTTTCATTATTTCAACCATTTGTTGATATGCAACGGAAATATCTTTTACTCGCTGGTTTGCTTTAATTGGTATTTCAAATTCATCAATTATTGCTTGTGCATCAGCATTAAGTTTTTTAAAGTCGATGAATCCACCTTTAATGGGTGCATTACCTAAATAAATATTTTCAGCTACTGTTAGAAATGGTGCAAGTTGTCGTTCCTGATATATTACACTAATACCTGCTGAAATAGCTTCATTAGGACATGAAAACTTTGCTTCTTTACCATCTATAATGACTTTACCACAAGTCGGCTGATAATCGCCATTTAAAATT
>DAMDCT010000013.1:16625-28188 GCA_032091455.1 Oscillospiraceae bacterium
AAGAAAGGCAACTATTTCACCTTTTTCAACTGAAAAAGACATATCATCTAGAGCTTTTACTCCTGGAAACTCCATACCTATTTTTTCAAATTGCAAATACATTAATTCTCCCCCTCGTTTTTATTTAATTATACATATAAACGAGTATTTCTAAAGTAGAAATAGTTAACTAAATAGTATAATTATTTAACTTATTATAAATATTATTTAATTTATTGTACAACTTACTTTTTATACAATGTATTTAAACTGCAAATACAACAAATTGATTATTTGCTTTGCTTTTGCTGTGACTATATTTTATCATTAATACATTAGTCGTGAAATAATAAATATTAACTTAATCGTATGATTTTTTTACTATATATAAAAATATTTAGATTTATTGTACAAACAAACTGAATTAGTTTTATTGCAAATATAAACATTTTTATTTTGCTTGACAAGTTAAAAACGCACTAAACTCACTTTAATAAGGTGAGTTTAGTGCGTTTTTGTATGTTGGTTCATTACACAAACTAATTGATATTTATAACTTTCAAAATATTTTGTAGAATTATTATATAAGCTTTTTCAATTTCTTTTGCTTTGTCTATTACTTTAATTAAATCTTCATTTGACTTTGTAACCTCATATTTTTTTCCTATAATAAGTAATACTTTAGCAGTTTTGAGCAACTTATTTACTTCACTTTGAATGTCTTGTAAATTACAACAAACATCATCTTGTTTACTTAATTCAGTTTGTTGTAATAAGCTTTGCAAATAAACTGCTAATAATTGCACTTGAGAAAACAGTAAGTATATTCCTTTTTTCTCGTATATATAGCATTTATCCAATAAACAATTTTTTGTATGCTCTACTATACCTGATAATACATGTTTTCCAAAAACAGTTGTTAAAACCGGAACTTCATAATGACTTTTTTCTAATGAACTTCGTGAAATAGTATCTCTTTGACAAGATTCCATATATTTTTTTGAACATTCGCCTTTCAGAAAAGCATCTATGGAAAACTTAAAATCATTCAAATTTGTTGATGTAGTATTTGTTCCTATGAATTTTTTTAATTGAACGCTCATCCCTTGTAATGGATTTTGACAAGTTATCGATTCATTCATATGTTCTATAACTGAATGATGTGCCAACTCTATTTCATCAAAAGATGCTTGTTGTTTTATATAACTTCCATTAGCACCAAAATCGGCAATATTAAAAATTTGCGTTTGTGTGTCGAAACCATATATAGTGACTGAATGAGCAAAATATCTTTTCGATTTTGTTGCAAAGCAATTAATGTTACCCAAATCTAACAACGTGGTTGCGTAATAATTATTACTAATGCAATCTATTAATGTTTCTTTAATAGATTTAGTTGCTTGTGTTCTTGTTGAAGTATATTCAATACCAGACACTATACTATTAAAATGAGCGTCATAATAAAATTTATCTTTGTCACAAAAACCGTATGCATATACATCCAAAAAGCAGTTGGATATATTAGAATATGCATCATGTGCATCAATAATTGCCATTATCAAAGCATCCATTGGGTTTTGGCTCACTATAGGATTACCAAACGGTAACAACTGCTTCACAAACTCACTCTCCATGCAAGTATAAGTTGTTGCATTGAGCACAAATAGGCATTAATTCCTTATCTACAATTTCTCTAAACCTATTAAAATCCTCACAATTCCAAACCTCGCTTATACTCTTATCTTTTAAATTACCAATGGTAAATTCCTTAAAATGCTTACATGTTGAAACATCACCATTGGGCATTACATCCATTCTCATAGAAATTGAATTGCATTCTTTTAGTCCTTGCGCTACAAGAGCTTTGCCTGCAATAAAGTCCTGCATTTCCTCCTTTTTAATTTTAGGGAAATAACGAACATTGAATTTCCATTCATGGTTATCTATTTTCTCTAATTGAGAGTTAATCTCGTCCACATAATCTGATGGTAATCCATATTTAAAAGAATCCCAACTTCGTTCCTTTGATGAACTTGCTCTATCAAGCCACTAGAATTTTTCATGAATGCATTGTTCCATTAACAACGCTGATTCATCGGAGATATACCAAGGGAAACATAGTATTAGCGAATCGACGCCTAAGCTCTCTATATATTTCGCATACTCAAGTAATTGATTATAATTCATTTGGTTAATAACAGTATGTATTGTGATTTTGCCTAAAAATTTGCCTTCTTTTCTTTGCATTAAAAGAAGATTGATAGCCTCATGAATTTTCTTAAATACGCCTTTACCCCTGATTTCATCATTGTCTTCTTCAAACCCTTCCATAGCAATAACAATTTCAAGATTTTTACCAATTTTAATTAATGATTGTAGATTTTCTTCAATTAATATACTATTAGTGCAGATTGCGCAAACACGATCTTGTCCTTCAATCATTGTAGCCAATTCATCAAAACGGCTATAGCACAGTGGCTCCCCACCCCATAAATATAGACCTGAATTGTATTTTGAGGTTTCATCTAATATTTTCTTTAATACATCAATATTTAACTCTTCCTCTTGTTGTGCTTTGTCCATGTTTTGACAATATCCATGTTCGCTCCACTCATAGCAATGCTTGCAACGTAGATTACATTTATTTGTTAGTTTAAGTCCTACCATCGCTGGTAATTCCATATGATAACCACATACTTTTTGCTTACCATGCTTAACACATGAAATGTTTTGAATAGTCTTTTTTAATATTGCAAAGGCTTTTTCATCAATCTTTTTATCCATTATAATCTCCTTACCGCTTGATATTTTATGCCTTTTTCCATTCTCAAAAATAATCTCAATAAAACACATCAATTCTTTTATACTACATATTTTAATTATTTACTAATAACTGAATATTCATCATCTATATATAAGCCTGAACTAGCCAATTTGAAATCACTGTTTTTATATAACCATTCAGTAATATCATTAATTATATCGATAGCATTCTCCCTGTTGTTTATTAAGTTGAAGTAACACTCTCTTAATAAGTCTTCTGAAAAATTAGATTTTTCCCATTGTTCATAAGTAATACCAAAACCTAATCTAATCCATTTTTCAGCGTTTTTTTCTTCATGCTTTGCAATTGAAGTAGTAAAAATAATTGGTATCGCTCCAGAAAAAGAGTCAAGTAATGTTCCGCCACCTGCTTTTGAAACAATTCCAATAGAGTTTTTTGCGAGTTGATAAACATAATGCTCATTAATAATATTAACGTTTTCGTAATCCGCTCCTGTATACAGAGGTGGGAACTCCATTTTCTCCGAATCCCAAGCCTGCCATCCATCAGTGTAATATATTTGATTTGCTTGACTCATATCAACTGATTCATTAATTGTCGTTATAAGATTAATTTTATAATTAGCATGGTTTATCATATTTACTTTATTATTATCAATTCCTATTCCCCATCCACCACCATGAACGAGAATTTGCTTTTCTCTTTTCTCAAACGGTATTGGTTCTTTTCCATCAATCATTATACTGTATTTAGGAACATCATTTTCCTCACCCAATAACCACCGATTACAATCAATAGGTAAACTGAACTTTTTCCATGATGGAGCAGTAATGCAGTCCATATGTATGCAGTAAACCAATATCTCAGATTTTAAATATTGCTCTTTATATCGTTTCAAAACACTCTGCCAACTGCCAGATAAAACAATAAACTTATTAAATCCTTGCTGTTCCCATTCATGTAAAAGCAAACCTAACTTTGTTTCATCATAATTATCACCATGTTGCATCATTGGTAATCTCATAGCAACTTTAGCTACTTGAATATTTTTATGAAAAGCCTCTTGGTTTTCATGCAGTTTCTTTTGCTTTTCCTCTTTAAAGTACTTTTCAATCAACTCAACTTTTGCTATAATTCCATGTTCTAATAATTGGTTTGATATTAAAAGTGAAGGTATATATACGCCAAAACCTATACCACTTGATAAAATAACTATTTTTTGCATAATCTTATCTCCAAATCTTCATATCAATTTGAAATTACACTCGACTAATAATTTTTTAAAGTTTTCTAAAACATCATCTACTTGGTTAATATTTTTAACTGCACAAACAAAATACATTTTACCCTTATACGACTTTAATTCATTTTTATTAATAAACATAGTTTTTTCAGTGAGTGGAATTATTCCTGTTGGATGTTTAATAGTAAATAATATATTTGCCTTTTTCATAGCTTCCATCATTTCATTAAAATTATAAGTATCGTTATTACAAACAAAATCAATTGAGGACAGTATTCCCTTCATTCCATAATTATTAAGGTAACATTCAGCCCTATATTTCACCAAACTCATAGATTTTCTCGCATTAATCTCAACTATCTCTTCTATATTTCCGTTTGACAAAACCATAGAATCTATACATACATGTCCAAAATAGCCATCTCTAAATAGGTTATTTGATACCTGCTCAATCTTTTCAAAATAGCCTTTTCTTTCAAGCACACGCAAAAAATTATCATCAGGAGATACTGAACCTTTATATGACAGACCATTGTTCCATATTTTCTGTAATGAAATGGGTTTATAACTACCACTTGGGTCAATATAAAATTGACATGAAAAATCTTCAACCTTATCTAAAAAAGGTTCCAACAAAAAATTTATTTTATTCCCTTTTAATTCTTGTTGACTTATAAAGTTACCCATTCGCTTACATATTGAATCAGTTTGCAACAAAACATTCCCTTGTCCTGAAACACCATATTCCTCTTTAAGCAGACTAATCATACCTGAATTTTTATTAACTAAATAAGCAGTTTCTAAATCAGAAGCACTATGTATTTCTTTTGCAGAATTTCTGCAACCAATCCTATCTCTCATATTAGAAGAATAGATTTTAGAATTAACTAGTTGTACAGTATCAAAGTTTGGGAAATGCCCTGTTAGTCCAAATTTTTGAATAACGGTATCGGTAAATCTGTTAATTCCAAATGGGTCAATTCGCATTCCTTTATTAATTGCTACGTGTTTTTCTCCTTCTTCAAGAAGGTATTCTAGCGTTGAGCGAGAATAGTCGATAGTTTCTTGTGAATTAGCGCATATATTTTCAAATGTAAATCCAATTTCATGTAAGTATTCTTTCAAATCAATATCAATTGGGTATCTTGTAAAAATGATGTCATCTTTTTCGCAGAATAGAAATTGTAGTTCTTCCATTGCCATAACTATTTTTTGACCGCTTACTTGCTTTAATCCAGGAAGTTTAGCAACATCAGCTGACTCCCAAAATCTTTCACCATCAAAATCGCCAACAATAATATTTTTCATTACTATTATCCTTTTATCTGACCCTTTAAATAGCTACAAAAACCTTGAATTGAATCTAACAAATCATAATCAAATCCATCAAAATCAAATTCTATTCCGTACTCATCTTCAACTAACAGAATAAAATTAGTTAATTGCAGTGAGTCCAAACCTGCATCAGTCAAAAGACTGGATTCTTTATTAAGTTCGTTTGCCTGTATTTCTCCTTCTTTTACTTCACATACCAATTCAATTACCTTGTTAATCATTTTTTCCATTTTGCATTCCTCCTAAATTAAATTATGAATATCTTTCTAACTGTTATGTCCTGCTGTCTGAGTATAATATCGAGAACACGCAATACACATTGGCATCATGCCTTTTCGTAATAACTTCCTATATTTTTGACTTTTTTCACTGTTCCATATATCTAGAAAATCAGTATCGTTGACATTTCCAAAAGATAAGTCTTGAAGTGTATGGCAAATTATCACTTCACCAGATGCGGCAATTTCGGCATGTATCCAGACAAAAGGGCATCGTACTTTTTTATCAGCCATTTTGTCCCAATCTGCTGAAAAATAATTCTTATAGTTCTCAAAATCTATTGTAGAAGGATTATGGAAGAATTTAATTCCCTTTCCCTTACAATAATCTTTTAAATTATGCATTTGTTGTGTAAGTAGATTTATGTCTATATTAGAAAAATCTTTAATATCACGGACTAATCCAAATGCTGAGGATGTATCATCTATATCAAAATTATTCTTTAGGAAATCTTGATATTTTACATATCTCTCATTTGTTGCATAATTTTGAAATTCAAAGCTAGCATGATCAATATCACATTCCTGTGTGAATTTCATAAAGAAATCTTCCAAAGCATGTGCGTTTTCAGGTGTTACTATTGTTGTAATTCCGATTTTTGGAGTATCACCTTTTCTTAACTCTAAGATTTTCTTTATTCCAGTAATAGCTTTTTGATATGTACCAATTCCTCTTTGAGCGTCATTTACTTCTTCTAATCCATCTAAAGAAACCCAAATTCTTGTAATTCCGGATTCAACTAATTTTTCGGCATGCTTTTCTAATAAAGTACCGTTTGTTGCAATATCAACCTTACTACCATGTTCATTTATGTCTTTTATTACTTCGAATATATGTGGATATAGCAAAGGTTCTCCTCCAAATAATTCATAGTACGGCTGAGCAGGCGAACATTTATCAATAATATTTTTAATTACATCCAAATCTAAAACATTTAATTCCTTTTTGTTAATATATGCTCCACTTTCTCCCCATTCATAACACATTTTACATCTTAAATTGCATGCTTCTAATAGCTGTAATACAATCCATTTTGGAACTGTCTGGTTCTCGCTTGTGAACAATAAACCTTTTTTCATATTAACTACCATCCCTTTCACACGTCTAGAAACACTTAATAAGTTAAGTAAATAGATACAGGTAACTCTACACTAAAAAGCCACAAACTCTCACTTTGAAAATCATTTATCAAAGTTTATTGCTATTAAACATTGCTTTAATCTCCTGTTGAATGCTATTAGGACCAGGTGGACATCCAGGAACATAAATATTACATTTATCCTTATTTTGAATTAAGCATTTGCCAACAAAGATATTTAGTTCATCATCTCTTAATTCATCATAATTTACATCACCTGCATATATATGCCATTTCTTTGAGCTTACTTCATCGTCCGACCAAAATTTCTGTTTCATCAACATAGTAAGCCTATTTCTACAAGCACTGCATGCGTGTTCGTCGCTAATGCGTATATTTTCAGGAAGTATGCGTTCTTTATAAGCAGGTATAAATGTATGTATTACATCCTCTATTTTTTCACCCACTATCTCAATTTTATCTAAATCATTTTCTCCAAAACCAGCGTTATATGCCATATGTATATATTCCATTTTCTCCGGTTCAAATCCCATTACTTTTATAGCAACAACCTCCGCTGCTAGTGCATCTTTTGAGCCTATTAAAAGGTTAAGACCAACTGGTGTACCTTCTAAAGGTCCATTGCCTTCCATAGCAAACGTTCCATCTATCAATGTAAAATCAGCTAATGCGACCCTAGTAGTATCAATTACGCCTTCCTCAACTCCTATGCTATGAAATCTTCTTTTAGTAGAGTCCTTTATTAACCCCTTCATATTTTTAAACCCAAGCGTAACTTCCATAATATCATGAGTTTTCATAACAGGTATATTTACAATAACATCACTGTTTAATACTTCTTTTGGAAATGCAAGCCTTCTATATTTCAAAGCATTAGGTATTACTACATTCTCATACTCAGATTTTCTAAAGTCAATAATCTCAACACGCTTTGATACTAGCTCATCAAGTCCATTAATTCGAATAACATCCTCTGTCTTTGTTCCTATTACAGATGAATCACCTATGTAAATTTTACGAGCCCCTACCTTTGTTATGCAATTAGAACAAGCTTTTAGCACTTGTGTATTAGTAACTGCACCAGTTGAATAGTGTTTATCTGTAGCAAGATTAGGTTTAAGTATTACGGTGTCAAGGGGTGCAACTATTGTGTCAAGCCCTCCTACCAACTCAAATATTTTCTTAACACCACTTTCTACATCACCATCAATTACCTTTACAATTGCTACTGTGCTAGTATGTCTACAATTCCTATCAATCAATTCCTCATCCTCCTGCTTTTTACTCGTCCATATATAATGTATATCTATATATAGTTTGATGTTTAGATAACATTAATTAATCCTTTGTTGTGCTTTTAAATGCAACAATAATTATGCTTAAATTCTCAATATATTTTAATTATTACTTATTTACCAAATCATAAAATATTTTAACCTTACTGATTATAATACCAAATATAATCAGTAAATGTCAAGTAATAATTACAAATATATAGTATATTAACACAGTAATTCTAACATCTTATTTCTAATTAAAAAGTGGTGATATTAGATTGATTTTAACCATTACTTTTTCATATTTATAACTAAACTATTTACGCAAGGCTCTTATTTGCAAAATTTGAGGGTGGACATATAATCTGTGTTTATACAGACATATGTCCACCCTTTATGTGCTTTTTTACATTATTGCAACTTTATACTACTTGTTCTTCCAACGCTTTAGCTTAGGCAATTGTTCCTCTAGAATAGCCCTTGCTTGCTGTGCTGTCATTCCATCATCTTTTACCATAAACGGTATGCAACACTCTATCATATCTTCAATTGTATCATCACCTAAAAAGTTTCCGTCTACAAAGCAATATTTACAGTACTCATTATTTTTACTGCCGTCAGCATTAGTGCCATAGAGTTCATCAGTTTGCCCCATTGGCATACCACAACTTTGACAAAAACAAGTTTCATTTATAATTGGAAAATACAGCTCTATTACATTTGGATTTCCAGCTTGTGGGTATCTTTCATGTACTGCACCAACAAGAGTCATGCTGTTTTTAGGTATGTAATCATTAATTACACTATTGAATATTTCACCATATGAAGCCATATCACAATTTACTACTAAATATGTCTGTGCAGGAATTGTCCATTTTGTAAAACCATCTGGTGCAATCGAATCATTGTCCACTTCACAACCTGCTAAGTATTTACCATTATCTCCCCAACGTGCAAATGTTTCATCTACATCACTCATTGCACCCCATAAACCTTGCATATTGCCATTTTCATCATATTTTACAAGGCTTTTAATTTGTGCAAAATTTGAATTTGCATCGTCCCATATTTGTGGTATCCACTCTGCTGGATTTGATGAACAACCCATCCCCATTTTACCAATTACAGAAAACTTGTCTTTAAAAATTATTTTAGTATTCATTGATTTTACCCCTTTATGATTTATTATATAAACAAAAACCATGTTTATATAATAAATATTACCATATAATACTTGACAACTGTGTGTCATATTATAAATACATATCTAAAGATTTTTGCAATTTAGCTTTTATTATTTCTCGTATATGTGGTGGTTCTAAAACCTGTGCAAAGCAACCAAATGAAAGAATAAAGCCATATACCCATTCATCTTCTGGGAAAGCAAATGTAACTATAAAACTGTTGTCCTCATTCTTTTCTACTTGATTTTCCTCAAATTCATCATAGACACGATAGGCTTGTGACGCATCTATTTTCAATATTACTGTTACTAAGTTATTAGGTATCGTATTACATGGAATAATATCTGATTCGTTTATTATATTATCGAACACTTCATTTGTCATTTGCAAATTTTTAATACGAGTTAGCTTGAATGTTCTCATACTTTGTTTATCAATGCAAAATGCTTTTAAATACCATGTCTTTTGTTTAAACCATAGTTTTACTGGCATTACCTTACGAGTAGTTTTTTCACCATAGCTACTGTAATAATCAAAAGCAATTATATTTTTAGAAAGTATAGAAGTTTTAATAATATCCCATTTATCCTTATTATCACTCCAATCGGAGAAATCAACTTCAATCCAATCTTGACTGTTTTTATTAAAAATTAAGCTTAATTTTGAAAGCACTTTATCTGTATCGGGATAATTTGTCGCACCTAGTCCTTGTAAGGCAGATAGTATCTCTTGTTGTTCCTGCTCTGAAAGTACTGATTTATTAAGTACAAAGTTATCTAGTAAACTTATTCCTCCACCTTTACCTTTACTCATAAATATAGGTATTCCTGCAGTGCTTATTATTTCAACATCACGATAAATTGTCCTCGTTGACACTTCAAAATGCTTAGCCAGCTCACTTGCTGTCACAGTTTTTTTATCAAGTAATATATAAACAATTTCAAACAATCTACTTATTTGCATCTTATCACCCCACATGATTGTAACACTATAATATGACATTAACAAGTCTTATTATCATACTATGGCTAGCTAAAAACTCAGTTATATCAAACAAATATTATTTTTACTTTTGCTGTAAGCTGTAACTGGTCATAAGTAGGTAACTCCGCTAAGTTTACGTGTTGGCTTATCCCTGCAAGAATATATGCTGGTAGTTCCATTTTTACTCACTTCCTCACTCTCATATTGTTTAACTGTATTAACACCATTTGCTTGTAGGTTTTTTAGTATACCTTTGGCATAACTCCAGTTACGTTTGTTATTATCAACTGATTTTTTAATACACAATATAATTAAAGCAGGTTCAATTCCTTGTTTTAGATAATAATTTATATCTGATAATATCGTTGGTGATATAGTTCCAATATTTTGCTCATAAAAATCAACAACAACGGTTACTATATTATTTTCGTTTTCTTTACTTTTGTTTTGTTTACTTTCGTTTTCTTTACTTTTCTTTACTTTACTTTGTGGCATTAATAGAGGATTAACTTCAGTTAAACAGGAATTTACTCCAACTATCTGCACATTATTAGGTAAATCACTATCATCTAATAAAAGATATTCCTCATTAATTAAAATACATTTTGTACTCTCTTTAATCTTAATATATCTCTTTTGTATTCCTGTTGATGTTAAAATGCTAAATTTATTAAAAAGCTCATTGTTAAATATATTTCTGCGTAAACAGCAATCAATTACTTCTTCAATAAATTTTTTCTCAACCGTATTATCCTTACAAAACAATAATTGAGCATCATTATCAAATGCATAGTAATATCCACACTCATATATTTTTTGAAACAACTTGATAACAATTGCAAATCCTACTAACCCACATTCAAATTCAACTAACTTTACTTTATCATCTAAATTAACATCAAGGGGAAAATAATCGCAACCAACTTTAACAGGTCTAGCCATATATTATATGCCTCACTCTCGTTTATACTAATTCCATTTTAAATGAAATTAATATTAGATAGGGTACTTTCAAATAGCCCCTTCATAATACAAGGGTATAAAAAGAATAGTTGCACACAAACGTGCAACTAGAATAAAAATATTTATTGGCTAGGTATCGGAACGGTCAAGACCGTTCCCTACATGGGGTATTCAAAATGATAACATTCTATTGTAGTTATTGATGTGTTCTGGTATAAAAATCCTAAAAAACATACGCATAAAAAGCAACGAACCCCTGATTTGTCGATTTAGCTAGTCAATTAACAAGTAGTATTCTATTCTCATAAGATGTATTAAACTAAAGGAGGTTTTACTTATGGAAATAAATGCTCAAAAGAGCTGTGACCATGTTAGCATTGGTATGAAAGCTCCAGACTTTTATGCTACCACAACATTTGGTCCAATTAAATTGTC
>DAMDCT010000013.1:28219-31819 GCA_032091455.1 Oscillospiraceae bacterium
AGTACTTTTTAGCCATCCTGGTGATTTCACGCCAGTATGTACTACTGAATTCGTCGCTTTCGCACAGGCTAATCCACAATTCATTGAAAGAAATGCTCAATTATTAGGATTAAGCATTGATAGCAATCCATCTCACCTTGCATGGGTTTATTCCATTTACTTAAACACAGGCATAGAGATACCATTCCCTGTTATTGCTGACAGAACTGGTGAAATATCAAGGCTTTATGGCATGATTGCGCCAGATGCTAGCACACAAGAAACTGTAAGAAACGTATATTTTATTGACCCAGAACAAACTATTCGTGCAATCTTAATTTATCCATTAACAAACGGTAGAAGCATACCAGAAATATTAAGATTGCTAGAAGCTCTTCAAACAACGGACAGAGATAAGGTTGTAACTCCTGCAAACTGGAAACCAGGTCAACCGGCTTTAGTTCCACCACCAAAAACATATGATCAATTACTAGAAAGAGTAACTAATCCTAACAGTCAAAACCTTGCATGCGAGGATTGGTGGTGGTGTTACAAGCAATTACCTCCCGCAAATAGCCAGTAACATATAAAAAAAGCCTCCATAACTACGAAATTATAGTTATGGAGGCTTTTTAGTTATTAATATACTAAATATATATAAATTCAATATCTAATTTAAAAATATTGTATATGACTAAATTATCATTTAAACATATACGTTAATATATAGCAGTATAATCATAAATTCTATGGATAAAATACGATTGAGGTGAATAAATTGAAGGTAAAAGATATAATGTCAAATCAAATTGCATCGTTAAATTCAAATGATACTATTGAGCGAGCTGCTCAGCTTATGAAACAGTTTGACGTAGGTTCAATACCTGTTTGCAATCAGGAAAAAGTAATTGGTATAGTTACAGACAGAGATATTACACTTAGATCAACCGCACAAGGTATAGACTCAAAACACCAAAAAGTAAGTGAAATCATGAGTCAAAATCCTGTTATAGGAAGTCCTGATATGGACGTAAATGATGCTGTAAGATTAATGAGCGAAAGACAAATACGCAGACTACCTATTGTTGAAAATAATAATCTTGTTGGTATTGTTGCTTTGGGTGACATTTCAGTTGAGCCTAGTCTTCAAAATAATGCAGAGGAAGCTCTAAAAAACATTTCACAGCCAAACGGTAATTGGGTATTATAAAAACTATATTAAATTATTAGTAGTATTGCAAAAGCACACAAGTTCATTAATATGGACTTGTGTGCTTTTGTTTTTTATTATCATTATATTTGTCTTTTATGGTAGTTCACAATGGTTTTGCATAGTCAATTTTCGACAATACATTATACATAAAACCTTATTGTAATAATAAGGTTTATAATATATACTAATACTAATCCAATTTAAAATGACAGCTACATTTTATAAAACCACATATGTTTACTTTTGTAAAATTAATTAAGGTTTGTTTTAAACGGAATTATTATTAAATATAAGGTGGAGATTATTTTGGAATATTTAACTATAGGAAAGATGGCGAAACTTAACAAAATTTCGGAACAAACATTAAGACTATATGACAAAATGGGATTATTATCCCCTTGTGAAAAAGGTTTTGATAATGGTTATCGGTACTATACTATTAAGCAAAGTGCAAAGCTTGATATGATTCAATATATGAAATCACTTGGAATAAGTCTTAAAGATATTAAAAAACAATTTGATAGTATGGAGACTCCCTTATTAACTAGTATTCTTCATCAAAAAAGCGATCAGATTAATAGGCAAATCAAAGAACTAAAATATCAGCAACGTGCAATTGAGCGCACAATTGAAAGCTTTGAAAGATATGAAAATTCACCTCCTGATGGAACAATCTTAATTGAGTATATTCCTAAACGTCGGATGTACTGCATAGATTCTGGTATAAATCTCTATGATTTTGGAATTGAGGTTTATGAGAAAATATTACGTGAACTCAAAGATAGTTTGGTGGCAGATAATCTTCCTCATATTTATTTTTGTAATGCTGGCTCAATCCTTCGTCAGAATAATCTTGAACAACGTCGATTTATTTCAACTGAGGTGTTTGTTTTTGTTGATAAGGAATATGTTTCAGATGACTTAATTACCATAGTTCCAGCAAGTACTTATCTTTGTATTTATTGCGATAGGTTTGAAAAAGAAAAGGAATATGCAGCTCTTTTGATGAATTCTGTATACGAACGTGGCTATACTATTTGCGGTGATTATCTTTGCGAAGCCATTTCAGACCTTCCTGTAAAAAATGATAATGAGCGTGGGATGTTTTTACGGTTACAAGTACCAATAAAATTTTGTTAAAATTATAACAATTAACTATTGACTCTATACCAGATATAACCTTTATAATGTATTTATGCAATGTAAATATCATTAATATAATTTAAATGGAAAGAGGTTATTTGTATGTATAATGAAAAAATCAGAGTAGTCCAATTTGGTTGTGGAAAGATGTCTAAATACATTTTGCGCTACCTATATGAAAAAGGCGCTGAAATTGTTGGCGCTATTGATGTTAATCCCGATATTGTAGGTATGGATATTGGTGATTTTGCAGAACTTGGCGTTAAGCTTGGTGTTAAAATACGTAGTGATGCTGATGCTGTACTTGATGAGTGTGATGCTAATATTGCCATAGTAACATTATTTAGCTTTATGAATGATGTTTATCCATATTTTGAGAAATGCGTAAGTCGTGGAATTAATGTAGTTACTACTTGTGAGGAAGCCATTTATCCTTGGACAACTGCATCTGCAATTACTAACAAGCTTGACATTTTAGCAAAAGAAAATAATTGCACAATCGTTGGTTCTGGTATGCAAGATATTTACTGGATTAATATGATTGGTTGTGTTGCTGGAGGAGTACACCGCATTGATAAAATCGAGGGCGCTGTAAGCTATAACGTTGAGGATTACGGCTTAGCATTGGCAAAGGCACATGGTGCAGGACTTACACCATCTGAGTTTGAAGCTCAAATTGCCCATCCTGAAACACTAGAGCCATCTTATGTTTGGAATTCTAACGAAGCTCTTTGCTCAAAAATGGGTTGGACTATCAAATCTCAGACACAAAAATGCGTACCATATTTTTATGAAACTGACTTATATTCAGCTACATTGGGTAAAACGATTCCTCAGGGCGATTGTATAGGTATGAGTGCAGTTGTTACTACTGAAACTTTCCAAGGTCCTATTATTGAAACACAATGCATTGGTAAGGTTTACGGCCCTAATGATGGTGATATGTGTGATTGGAAAATTATTGGTGAGCCTGACACTACTTTCTTTGTTAAAAAACCTGCAACAGTTGAACATACATGCGCTACTATCGTAAATAGAATCCCAACTATTATTAATGCACCAGCAGGTTACATAACTGTGGAAAAACTAGATAATGTGGAATACTTATCTTATCCTATGCAGATGTATGTAGCAGATTAATTTATATTATTGTTTAAATATCCCCAAAGCATAGTGTAAACTTATACTGCACTAAAATGACTAATATAGGTGATGTAAACTAAAACGGCTCTAATTTAAATTAGAGCCGTTTTACTTATTTATTT
>DAMDCT010000013.1:31856-39841 GCA_032091455.1 Oscillospiraceae bacterium
ACAGTTGACAGTAGAACTGGGTTGACTTTAAATAATCCATCATTGTTTATTGTTATTAAAGTTCCACCTCTTTGTGTATATTTTTTGCTTATACCCGAATATCCCAAATAATCAATTGACATTCCATATGTCATCATAATACCTTGATATGTTAGCGAGAGAGTATTTAAATGGTCATGGCCACAGAACATCCCTTTAATTATACCGTTTTCTACTGCCTTTTCAAAGAAGTCAGATTCATATTTTGTTATTCCAAAATAATCATTACTTTCACCAATACTGCCAAAATTATATCTAACACTTTTATCTCCAAGTTTCATTTTCTCATAAGCTTGCTTAAATTCTGGTAATGGCATATGAAAAAAGGCTAAAGCTTTTAAGTCGAGATTTTGTTCTTTTAGTTTTGATAGTTCTTCCATACACCATGTTGTTTGATTTTGATGTATACAGTCAAACCCACTGTAAAACCATCCATCCCTGTACATATTTGAATCTAAAAGAACAAGTGCCATCAACAATTGTTCTTTGCTATTAACTAACTTTATTATGTAATTACCTACACCAGCTATATTTTCATCACCTTTAGCAAAAACACTATATTTGCCGTTTACTATTACATCTGATATTGCATTTTTATCGCCTTTTGAACCCATTTCAATATCATGGTTACCAAATGTAAAGGCGTATGGAACTTTAAACGAGTCCATAAATTCAACAAGTTTTTTTGCCTGTTTAATGTTGTTTCTTGTTCCTGCTTTTAATATGAAAGGAAAGATACTATCTCCTGTTAAAATAATTAAGTTAGGGTTAGTTTCTTTAACTAATTTTGTTACAGCATTCATTCCCAATTCGTCTTGCTTTTTAGATAGTATACCAAATCCAAAATGCAAGTCTGTTAATTGTAATATCTTATAGGGTTCATCACCTATTTTTAAGGCAAAGTGATTGTCTTTATCCTTGCAAAACATAGGATTGTTATACATTTGCTGATTCCTCCGTTTTATTAAGTTAATGGTATCATAGCTCCAACTGCACAAATTATAGTTGATATTACCATGATAACTTGGAATGGGAGCGTTCCTAATTTTCCACAGATTGGACTACACCCTGCTTTTTTCCTTGACTTGTTGTATGTAAATATAAGCATGATAGCAACTAAAACTACTACACCAGACATTATCCTTGCTTACGCCAAATACTGCAAATAACAATGATGGTATTGTAGCTAAAAGCCAACAAAGCTTATTATTTTTGCCAATTTGTTCATGTACAACATCACGAAGGCTCAATGTATTTGACCAAAATGTAGTCAAAAGTGCAAACAATGAGAATACACCTGCAAGAATGGCTGCCCATCTTCCAATACTTTCACCTAACTGAAGATATGCAAGTTCCTTGTCTAATGTACCTTTTGCCCCTAACAAAACAGTTGTTGTTACAAGCAAGACAAAAATTGATGATATTCCAAAACCTAAGAAAATTGATGTTCTTATTTTCTTCACATTACCATTTAATCCTTTTACAGCCTGAATAACAGCTTGGTTTGCTGAAGTTGCAAAAAGAACCATACTATATAACCCTAATAGATTGTTGATGTGTATTGGAGATGCTTGCAATTGATTTAGCGGCTGTACAAAGGTTCCCACAGTCATTGCTCCGACTATTAATATCAAAACAATTATAGAATATTTTTGGGCGATTCCAACAGCTTTCATTCCCATAAAAACTACAATTCCAGCTAATAAATAAT
The DNA here is from genome assembly GCA_032091455.1 of Oscillospiraceae bacterium. GTDB lineage: Bacteria > Bacillota > Clostridia > Oscillospirales > Ruminococcaceae > Paludihabitans. The sequence continues at coordinate 33,607 of DAMDCT010000013.1, forward strand.
ATATTAATTGAGCCGCAGAAAATGGTACATGTAGCCAGTTTTCAATAATTTGAGCTCCACCATTTATATTACCGCTAACGCCTACAATAATTGCTAATCCGTAAACCGTAAACATTAGCCAGCTAAATATCTTTTTAGCTTTACCTTTGAATAATTCGCCTTCAAAGCTTTTGACAAGCTGAACGCCACCATTATTATACGATAACTCTGCAATAAGCAAATGCAAGACAACATTAATAAAATACCCTAACACAACCATCCAGATAACATCTTTAAGGCTATTTTTAGTTGCTAAAAAAGGTACTGCAATAATACCCGTACCGATACTATTTCCAATAATCATACTGGTTGCTTCAAATACAGTAAAATTTGCTTCACTTTGAATTTTCATATGTATGGTATTCCTTTCGTGTAGACTATGACTGTCCACAACTCCATATTATGGATTATATTCTTATTAATCATTATATCATAAAACGATTAAACTACAATATATAATTTGGTTATACCTACTAATTGTGGCTGAAAGTTTGCTTGTTTTTATAATCGCTAGGCGTTTCCCCAAAATGTTTATGAAAAGCCCTGCTGAATGCGTGGATTGATTTAAACCCAACTAATTCAGCAGTTTTTGTTATATCTATTCCCTGTGACAAGTATTCCTTTGCCATTTCAAATCTTCTCTTTGTGTAATATGATTTGATGCTTTCACCCATAACAGACAGAAATTTTTTTGAGATATGAGAATAGCTATATCCAAACTCTTCACTTAAAATAGACAAAGATGAAATATTTTCAACCTTTGTATCAATGTAATTTACAATATCATAAACAAGCTTTTTATCTGTTACTGATTTTTCATTTATAAAATGAGAATGATATTTTTTCTGGTTAAATGTCCTATAAACAGTGGAGATAATTATATTAATATAACTTGAAATTGTAATATCAATTAAAAAATCCTTAGCTAATATTTCTGAAAAAAGGCTCAAGAATAAATCAGATATTTCTTCAGTGTTATATCTTACAGGATTGTCTATTGAGTCAAAAAAAGTCTTTAATTTTCTTATTGCTTCATCTTCAATTGGTTCATTAAACTTAAATCCAATATAGAAATATCTTAGAGAATTATCTTTAGAGGAAAAAATATCATGGCTGTCACCAATCTTGTTAATAAAAATAGTGTTTTTTTCAACATCATATTTTTTCCCATTTGTATAAAAAACTCCACTCCCCCAAAACACATAGGATACTTCATACACCGTTTGGATATGTGGCATTACGTGGTAGCCAGGTTCGCAATTTAAGTCACCAGCTTGATAGAGAATATATTGTCCTATATTGCCGGATATTTCATCATAAGTATTGTCAAAATGAAATTTTGCTCTGTTTTGTGCCATGAAATCTCCCCCTTTTCTTAATTATACATTAAACAATAATATATGCAATAATATCATTTGATATTTTTAGTAAGATATTAAAAATAATAATCAAAAATATCAAACAAGTTGTAGATAATATCAAATACTTTTCAATGCTAACGTCATATAATTAATGCATAAAATAGGTCATTAACTTTATCTAATTTGTATTATATTAAAAGAGGACATGGATTGAAAAAATTTTTCAACCAGTCCATACGAAAGGAAAGGTCATAACTATGAAAATTGCAGTTATTGGATGCGGAACTATCGCAAATGCAGCACATATTCCAGCCTATATGAAAAACGAGAAAGCGGAGATTATATATTTCTGCGACATAATCAAAGAGCGTGCCCAAGCAGCAGTTGAAAAATATGGTTGTGGAACAGCAATTACTGATTACAACGACATACTTAACGATGCAGAAATTGAAGCAGTATCAGTTTGTACTCCAAACAACGTTCATGCAACTATTGCCATTGACTGCTTAAAAGCAGGCAAAAACGTTCTTTGCGAAAAACCAGCAGCTAGAACATACCCAGAAGCTTTAGAGATGCAAAAAGTGCAAAATGAAACAGGCAAGGTTCTTAATATCGGTGTAGTTAATCGTTTTAATGATGGTGTTAATCTAATCAAAAAATACATTGAAAGCGGAAAACTTGGTGATGTTCATCATGTATATGTAAGTTTCCGTGCACATCGTTCAATTCCAGGTCTTGGCGGCGCATTCACAACTAAAGCTATTGCTGGTGGTGGTGCTTTAATTGACTGGGGCGTACATTTTCTTGACATAGTTATGTACTGTTGTGCAGATCCTTCTCCTTTAACCGTTTCTGGAGAGGTATTCTCAAAGCTTGGCAAAAACATGGAAGAATATGCTTACAAAGATATGTGGGCAGGCCCTCCTAAACTTGACGGAACTTATGATGTTGATGACTCTGTTACTGCATTGATTAGAACTGAAGGTCCTGTTATTACTGTAAATGGTGCATGGGCACAAAATATTGGTGAAAGCGAAATGTATATCGACTTTATGGGAGATAAATCAGGTATTCGTTTACAATACGGTGCTGACTTCACACTATATACTTTCGAAAATGGAGCTCTTGTTTCATATAAACCTGAATTTAAGTCAAATGACCACTTTGAAAATGAAATCAATGCATTTATTGACTGTATTGAAACAGGCAAAAAACTTCCTTCTCATATTGATACAGCAGTTATAACATCAAAAATGATGCAGGCAATTTACGATTCAGCAGAAATACACAAAGAAATCTCACTTGACTAATTTTGTAATATAAAAATTATATTGTGTTAATACAAATGTATATACAATACCTTTGTATTAACACATAAACTAAATTTAAGATAGGAGGATTAATTAATATGAAAAACATAGGTTTCATTGATTACTACTTAGACGAATGGCACGCAAATAATTATCCTACTTGGATAAAAGAAGCCTCTAACGGCGAAATGAAAGTTGCATACGCTTACGGGTTAATTGACAGTCCTCATGGTGGACTTACAACAAAAGAATGGTGTGAAAAACACAACATCATCCAATGTAATACTATAGTAGAATTAATTGAAAAAAGTGACTGTCTTGTAGTTCTTTCACCTGATAATTGTGAAATGCATGAGCAGTTGTGTCAGTTACCTGTACTTTCTGGCAAGCCAACATTTGTTGACAAAACGTTTGCTCCTGGTGGTGCATCTGCAAGACGTATTCTTGCGGCTGCTGAGAAAAACAACACTCCTTTATATTCAACATCCGCATTAAGATATGCTGATGAATACAAAGGTATTGATACAGATAAAATTACTGCAATAAGCTCATGGGGACCTCATGATTTAGACGTTTATTCTGTTCACCAACTAGAGCCACTTATAATGTTAATGAAATGTCCCGCTAAACGTGTTATGTGTTTCAACGCAGAAAAATGGATTAACATAGCGATTGAATTTACTGACGGAAGAATGTCCACTATTTCATGTTTTGACACTGGTTCACCATTTATGATGAATTTATCTATGACAGATACTAGCCAGGTTCTTTCTGCAAATTCTGATTTCTTTAAGGTATTCATTGAAGATCTTGTAGACTTTTTCAATACAAAAGTTGAGAAAGTTGCTCATAGCGAAACAATTGCAATAATGGATTTAAGAGAAGCATGTATTTTGGCTCATAGTAAACCTTGTGAATGGATAAACATACAAAACTAAGAAACTGTATTGACAAGTTACCATTAATAAGTGTATAGTATGATAAACTGTAATTTTGATGTAGGGCAGTTATTTAATAACTGCCCTATATGAATAACTGCGTTCAATTAATATATAGTTTTATTGTATCTACGTTTGAAAGGGGTGTAGGCTTAGCCTACTATTATGAATAAGAAATATGGAGTTGCAATAATTGGTTGTGGACAAATGGGTGTTGCCCATATCAAAGAAATTTATTTTAAAGGCAACGTGAATATGGAATATGCCTGCGACCTAAGTTTAGAAAAAGCAATGATTTTTAAAAATAAATATAATGTAAATAAAATCACAAATGATTATATGGAGTGTATTACTTCGGATGATGTAGATATTGTAATTATTTCTACATATCCTTCTACTCACCTACCAATAGTAAAAGCTTGTATTGAAAATGGGAAACACGTTATATGTGAAAAGCCCATTACTGGAACAATAGAAGAATCTAACGAATTTGTTGCGTTAGTCAAAAGCAATCCACAATGCAAAGTTCTAATTGGACACATTTTAAGGCACAATACGACCTATCAAAAGGTTGCTGATATGATACATAACGGTTATATAGGCAGTCCTATTGTTTTTAGAATGGTGCAAAATCATCACACTATGGATTGGAATAAGTATTTAACTTTAATCAAGGAAACCTCCCCTATTGTTGACTGTGGTGTGCATTACATGGATGTAATGCAATGGTTTGCTCAATCAAAAATAGCAGACGTTAACGCAATAGGATTACGAACTGAAGCTGATGTGCCTGAGGATAAATACAATTATGGAATGATTACAGTAAAACTCGAAGATGGCTCTATCGGATATTACGAGGCTGGCTGGGGAAACACTATATCTTCTGATAATTTAAAGGAGTTTGTAGGTCCAAAAGGTAGAATAAGGCTTATTTATCGCAAAGACCGACATACAAATCAAGAAGAAGGGGATTTAATTGAATACTATAAATATCCCCAAAGGGAATATGAGAGTATTAATATCCAAAGTGATAGAAAACCGACAGGAGCGCAATTTGACTATTTGGTTAAAATGATTGAAACAAATTGCCATGCAAATCCAACAATTGACGAAGTGTTTGAGAGTTTCCAAGCAGTAATTCGTGCAGATGATATAATAAAAAACAATAATAATTAGTCAAAGTGTTAATCACCCTAAATGTTAGACAAAGCAAACTGACATTTAGGGTGATTATTAATATAATATTTGATATAATCACTTCACAAGGTATATAAAAAATTAGTAACTTTTTATATAAAATTACTGTTTACTTTCACACTTTTATATGTTAAAATGTGAAAGTAAACGTATATTTTTATAAATCGTGGAGGTCTTATGAATAACAAATTAAAAGAAAAAAACATTGAATTCTTAATAGACGCCATTTTAACCTTGGAAACTAAAGAGGAATGCAGTAACTTTTTTGAAGACTTATGTACTATTCCAGAGCTTAAAGCTATGTCACAACGCCTACAGGTTGCTAAAATGTTAAGTGAAAACCGTGTTTATAGTGACATTGTATCTGAAACAGGTGCTAGTACTGCTACTATAAGCCGTGTTAATCGCTCTCTAATCTATGGTAGTGACGGTTATAGCGTTGTTTTTAAGAGGACTGCTAACAATGAGTAGTTATAAGTATTTTGCTTCCTACTATGATATATTGACTTCTAATATTCCCTATCTTAAACGTGGGGAATATTTTAATGCAATCATTAATAGAAATGGCAAGCACGATGGCATTCTACTTGATCTTGCATGTGGAACAGGATCATTAAGTGAGGTTATGGCTACACTTGGATATGATGTAATTGGCGTTGATTCATCATATGAAATGCTTTCAGAAGCTATGAATAAGCGTTATGAGTCAGGACACGATATAATGTACTTATGTCAAGACATGACTGAAATTGACCTTTATGGCACTATTGATATTTGTATTTGTGCACTTGATAGCATTAATCATGTTTGTGATACTAAAGCAGTACAAACCATTTTCAATAAGGTTAGCTTATTTTTACACCCAGAGGGTTTGTTTATCTTTGATGTTAATACAACATATAAGCATAATGAAATCCTCGCAAATAACACTTTCATCTACGACTATGATGAGGTGTATTGCGTATGGCAAAACACACTTGCAGATAACAATATAATTGATATTAATCTTGATTTGTTTTGTAAAAATGATGATGAAAGTTATACTAAGCTTACAGAACAATTTAGTGAGCGTGCTTATACCCATGAGGAGATTTTAAGATTTATTAATAATACAAATCTTAAACTAGTGGATTTTTATGCGGATGATACTTTTGATAAACCAAACGAAACTTCACAACGCATAATATATGTTGTTAAATCAACTAAAACACTATAATTTTTATAAATAATAATCCTGTGTGAAAGGAAAGGTCATATCTATGGGAAAACTAACTCGTGCAATCAGTGCAGATGGCAGTGTTATGGCATGTGCCATTGATTCAACAGATATTGTTGCTGAAATTGAAAGAATACATCAAACTTCAGCAGTTGTAACTGCAGGGCTTGGACG
>DAMDCT010000013.1:39991-44275 GCA_032091455.1 Oscillospiraceae bacterium
AAAGGTGATGTAAAAGCTTTTGTTGAAAATCCAGTGGTTGAACTTCCATTAAACCAATATGGCAAACTAGATGTAAAAGGTGCTATTGGCAATAATGGATTTTTAAGCGTTATAAAAGATTTAGGCTTAAAAGAGCCATATATAGGGCAAACCCCTATTGTTTCTGGTGAAATTGCAGAAGATATAACTAGCTACTATGCAGTGAGTGAGCAAGTCCCTACCGTATGTGGGCTTGGAGTACTTGTTAACCCTGATTTAACTGTAAAAGCCGCTGGTGGTTATCTTGTACAGCTTTTACCGTTTGCTGATGAGAAATGCATTGAAACAATTGAGCAAAATATTAATGAAATTCAATCTGTATCTTCTATGATAGATAATGGTCTGACACCTGAGGATATAATTAACCTTTTACTAAAAAATCTCGATCCAAATGTTCTTGAAGAAACCACAACTGCATATAAATGTGATTGTAGCAAAGAAAGAGTTGAGCGTGCACTTATTAGTATTGGAAAAGACGAACTAAACAAAATGCGTGACGAACAAGATGAGTCCGAAGTTTGCTGTCACTTTTGCAATAAACGTTATGTTTTTTCAAAAGATGATATTACAAAACTTATAGATAACAGCTAAGACCTATAATTTACAATTACTACTATCTCTTCATTAAACCAATTTAGTTACGACATGAATCTTTAAAATTAGTAAAAAAGTTTTAAAAAAGTATTGACAAAACACCGTTCATATAGTATACTAATATTCGTCGCTAAACGGTGTTTACGACAAAGGTTGTGGGAGCATAGCTCAGCTGGGAGAGCATCTGCCTTACAAGCAGAGGGTCACAGGTTCGAGCCCTGTTGTTCCCACCACTTTTTATTATGGTTATAATATATTGTAGCTTTGCTACAATATGCAGATTTAGCTCATCTGGTAGAGCGCCACCTTGCCAAGGTGGAGGTAGCGAGTTCGAGCCTCGTAATCTGCTCCATAAGGCGCTATAGCCAAGAGGTAAGGCAGAGGTCTGCAACACCTTCACCACCAGTTCAAATCTGGTTGGCGCCTCCAAACAAAAACAGTTCAACCGTTAGGTTGGGCTGTTTTTATTTTGGGTATTAATAAAAGCTTTAGCTAGATGTAATATTTTACCATAGATATACTATTACAATAATTAAATATATTTTTAATATACCTATCCAAATTCATCAAAGTGCGTTAAAATAGAATTATAATAAATAAATTCAATAAAGTTGCACGTTTATGTGCAACTGATGCTTGCTTTAGTCTTATAAGTGAAAGGATATTCTATCCTTATCTTAACTTATAGGAGAAATTAAAATGACAGAAGAAAACTACAAGTACCGCACAAGTCCATTTCTATTGCGTAATCAGTTTGAAGGGAGTGGAAGGTTAAACATTCCCTTTGTTCCAAAATTTCAAATTCAGGAAGGAGATTTTGATGATTTAAGGCTTATTGGGTTTGATAAAACAAGCGTTGAAAACAATAACCATTTAGATAGAATGGTTCACTTCTTCCTCTATGATTACAAATTTGAGCGTGTTTGGAAAGTCCCTGATAATGACCTTAAAAAGCTAAGTCGGTATAGTGCAGTATTAACACCAGATTTTAGTATATACAAGAAATGTCCCCAGTAATGCAGATATATAATACCTTTCGCAATCGTTGGTGCGGAGCATATTGGGCATCCAAAGGTGTACGTGTAATTCCATCTGTAAGCTGGGGCAATGAAAATACCTTTGAGTTTTGTTTTGATGGAATAGAAAAAGGTTCTACTGTGGCAGTTTCAACCTATATGGTGTCTGAACATAATAATAGGAGTAATCAAAAGGAGTTTTTCTTAAAAGGTTACAATGAGATGTTAAAGCAAATTGAGCCTGAAATAATAATCTGTTATAATGAGCCTTTTTCCGAAATGCAGGGTGATATTGTATTTGTGGACTATGATTTGAGTTCGTGGAAATATATGAATGATGATTATGCGCCATCAAAATTTGCAAAATATATTTCAGAACAAAAACCGATTCCAACCAATTGTAACCTTGTAATTAAACGTGGATATGTAATGTCAAATCATGATATTAGTAAGGGCATGGGTAGTGCGTATGGAGGAAAGTGGCAACAACGATGATGATAAACAACTCGTCGGCAAGCCTAATACTATAAATACAAAAGGATATAAAACAACTTATATTGGTAATGATGGAAAAGCTAATTATCAACAACATAATACCAGTCATTCAAATCCTAACGTTCATTCCAATCCTCATGGACATAATATAACGTGGGATCCCAATAATGGATTTCCAATTTTTGGACGAGCAATTAATGATTGGGGAAGTACCAATAAGTCAAATTATACGAAAGGTGTGGAACCTATGGAATGGACAGCTGAATACCTATACTCTATTGCAACATCTAAAACTTTTGAGGAATATAGTTTTAGAACGATAAGTGACTTTAATTGGTGTATGATTCGTGGCGGAGAGGCGCAGTTTGAATTTCAAGGAAAATTTTACACATTAGGAAAAATAGAAAGAACATTCTATTTTTCTGAGGCAGACAAAATGAAAACACACATTGAATTTGAAACAATTGAAGAATTGCTTGACTATGAAATTCAAAATCAAAAGTTAAGAGAAATTATAACAAAAGTAAATGTATTTGACAGAACGCTATAACAAGTTAATTGATGTGGAAAATATAGAATGAAAATTAGTTCTAAAAGTACATCTATATTATTCCCCTCATAAATAAAGATTTAAACTGACGGGCAACATTTGGTTTTCTTAAATAAAAATTGCGTACTCATCATACGAGTACGCAATTTTTGCGTGTTATTTTATAGTTCTAATCCCCTACATTATTTTTGATACATTCCAACAATCTCAAGGCTTGCATCCATTGTAATGGTATAAGTAAGTGTACTGTTTTCATAGGTGCATATTAAAATAACAACCGCATAATCTTCTCCTGTTGATTTGCTTTTTTGTCCGAGTGTTACTATGTTTTTATATTCTTTAAATGACCCTGCTTTCTCAAGTTTATCATTAAAGCCTTTTTTAATTTGCTCTGCCGTTAATTTGTCTTGTAAGTCCTTTCTTAATTGAGCATTAATAGCATCATAATCTAATGTATTAATAACATCAACTACTTCTTTAGCACGTGCGATAACTTCATCTTCATTATAAGTTTCTGCCAATTTTTTCGGACTACCACAGGCAGTAAGTGTAACGATTAATACAAATACGATAGGGATAATTGCGAATTTTTTCATAGTAATTCTCCTTTATTATTTTTAATTTCATTAATAATATAAGCGCCCATAAATATGGCAAATACAAATAGAATTCCTTCAGTCACCCATATTGAAAATCTACTATATTGTGTAACAACTGCACTTGCATTCATTGCAGTATGTAAGACTATAGGTATAATCAACCAGATGACCTTTTTATATCGAACACTCTTTAATACCATCAATGACCAAGCTATATGTGACGTCATAGCAAAAAGCCTTTCGAACCCACCTGCCATCATTAAGCTTGGATTAACAGAATTGAATGCTACAATCAATGTAATCAGCGAGTTTATACCCACAAAAAGAATTGCCTCAACCCCCCCATGTCCAACCCCAAAAGCGATACCATCAGCACATGTTAGCCGCTTTTTCATAAATAATCTCATAACAATATATCGCCCACACTCTTCAAATAATGCGGCTGACAAGCTCAAGAATATAGCATTCTGCAAAGGATTAGTTGACATAACTATATACCAATCCATCTGTGGTAAAACAAGTTGTAGTAATGGTATTCGTATCAATACTTGAAAAAATACGAATGTAAATGTGCCCAATAAAATAGGCTTAATATAGCCCTTACTACGAAATGCAAACCATATTGCTACAGTCAATGGCAATACAAGGGAAACAAGGCTTAATGTTCTCAACATAATTATGACCACCCCTTTTTGCATATTGGCAATTTTGATAATACGTCATGCCGAAAATCATAAACTTATTCAGCACTTTTATTTGCTTTTTTGTACAATGAATACGAATAAATAAATGGTATTGCAACTAAATGTACAATTACAATTAGAGTGATAGGCAAAGCGTCTATTCTAAGTAAACTACCTATCAGTATTGCACACCCCCCTATTATCCAAACATATCCTGCTAGACGGTGAGTTTTGTTCCAATTTGTTTCACTGCTTAATGTCCATGGAAGCTTTATTCCAATAGTATAATTTTGTTTGCTTTTAGGCAA
>DAMDCT010000014.1:0-4491 GCA_032091455.1 Oscillospiraceae bacterium
AATGCAGGAAGAAACCCTTATGACGTATTTGCAAGCTGGGAAAACATTCCCTATGAAGATTATAATAATCATCCAGGTAGGGTGAATTATTTATTAGATCAAAATAATAAAATTAAAACATCAATTGGAATGTTAGGCCCAGACATCACATTGTCAGCCGCAGATGGGCCTGAAGATTTTACAAATTCACATGAAGGAGTATTATGGGTTGGACCAACATTAGATCCTACAGATACATCAACTAGAGCAAGCACAACAAAATTTCCTGGAATGTCTAGTTTAATCGCAGATAAAACTCCAATTGTTGGAACCGAGTTTATTACACATTTCACAACAGGCAATGGACATAAATTCTATGAGAATGGAGTTATCACTGGTAAAACTAATGGCTGGAATAATAGCTCATTGACTGATGTTTTGCCAACATGGCGTTGGATAGTTAACAGTAATGGATCAAAACTTCAACCATCAATTGATTATGCTGATGCGTATTGGGGTGGAACATCATTAAAAATTAATGGAAATTTGGAAAGTGCGAACCCAAATCATATAAAATTATATAGCACAAAGTTAGATATTAAGTCTAATTCTAAGTTAAGCATCACTTATAAAACTCCGCTTAATGCAACAAACATGAAAGTTGGTCTATGCTTTGGAAGCACTTATGATGATAACAACTTTGTATTTTTTAATGTGCCTAGTGGGGCAGCAAACCAATGGAACACACAGGAAATCGATTTATCAGCTCATGCTAATAAAACTGCAATTGCAATGTCATTGAAATTTGAAACATCAAGTAATATTCCTAATTACTCAATAAATATTGGTAGACTTGCTGTTACAACTAATACAATCACTCCAGGAACAATTTCAAGCTCAAGGTTTGATGAAGTTATGTTTCATGATTACATGAATGCTGAGGCAAGAATCTATTGGAATAAAGCTGAAAATGCAGACTTCTATGAGATACACAGAGTTAAAGTTGATGGAAGCAAAGAGTTTGTAGGAGCTACACCAAATAATGCATTTTATTTAACTCGTTTTGAAAGAGATGGCAATGAAACTGATTTTAATTATGAGATAACACCTGTAAGTTATTCTGGTGGGAAAGGTACAGTAAATACTTTAAATTTCAAGTGGTCAGAGCCTATTGGAACTGCTCAACCAATTGACAATACAACACGTATAAATTTAGCTTTTGGAAAGCCTGTAACATCTAATGTTATATCTGAACCAGGGCAAGAGGTGAAAAATTTGGTGGATGGTGTTATCACTTCTAGTAAGTGGTGTGTTTCATCAACACAAGCCTCAGTCTCTAATCCACATGAAGCAACAGTTGACTTAGGAAGTGATATGCAAGTTGGAAGATGGGTAGTTTATAACGCAAATTGCCCTGGGGCTAATGAAGGAACCGCAATGAATACGATAGATTATAAATTAAAATATTCAACTGATGGCGTTACCTTTACAGATGCTGATGTAGTAACAGGCAACACACTTGATATTACAGATAGAAACTTAGCAACTCCTATCACTGCAAGATATGTTCGTTTATCAGTAACAAATTCAGATAACTCTCCATGGTCTGCAACTCGAGTTTATGAATTAGAGTTGTATACTGATAATGATTATGTAAAACGTACTGATGCAATTAATCCACATAGGGTTACTGTAAAAAACAACGTTGGTGCTTCTGATACAGTTAGATTTGATAATGTACCTAGTGGAACAACAGTTAAGCTATATAGCTCATTGAATACACAAACTATTATATCTCAAAAATCACCTCAAGTAGTAAATGGCGTAACACAGGATTTTGTAGAATTTTCAAATCTTAATTTAGGGGCCGCAGAGGGAAGATTATATTATGCAGCATATGTTAATGGAGCAAATGAAAGTTTGCGTAGAAGCGTTGCTTATTATGCAGAAACTGGTTCAGCCATTTTAGTTAATAACACTAATAGTGAATTATTTCATTCTGTAAAAGGAATACAAAATGTTGCGCCTACAGGTGTGTTAAATATCACAAATATGCCCGAGGGTGCCATCCTCAAAGTATTTGCTAATTCAACCTCACTTTCACCAATATTAATCTCTGCTCCAGCAGATAGTCAAGGCAATATAAGACAGGAGAGAATACCGTTAAATAATAATGGTGGCACTATTTATCTTGAAGTATCTGCATTAGGATATAAAACACCGACACGCATAGCTTTTTCATACGGCACAGTAAGTAACTTGAATGATGATAATTTGTATTAATTTGCAGGTATATATTCTATAAGCAAACAGAAAGTACCAACTGTGTTTTAAGTTGGTACTTTCTGTTAATGTTAGGCTGTGTTATAAGACATATTAATTTATAAGATTGTTAAAGATATAAAAACTTGCAATTGTTTCTATTCAGATAAATATTTTTTCAATTTTACCTCTGCGTCTTTAATACATTCTTCATAGGATTTTTCATCATCAAAATATGGTTTCATAGCATCATAGAGAATCCCGTCAGCACCGTTTCTATAACTTACACTATCAACCTGAGAAATAATATCCATATATTTATCAATGAAATCTCTAGACTGTTTAGATATTGTTATTTTATCATCCTGTTCATCAAGTGAATTATCTATTTGTAATTTCTTTTCAAGTAATTGCTTGGTTGCAACATCAGAAACAGGAATATGATATTGATACATCCCTTTAGGGGAATAATTTTGTACTTCGTCACTAAGCAGTGTCTTTGCAAAAAGATATGCATTTTGCTTGTTAAGACTATTATTACTGACAGCAATGCTATCAATTACTCGAGCTGAAATTCTTCCATTTATATTTTTTAATGGAAAAATTGAAGCTTTATCAAATAGGTTTATACCTTGATAGTTGTTAATTACTTCGTCAAAACAATCTCCACACTGAGCAAACATTATTTCATTTTTTTCAAATTGCTCTAGCACTTCGTTACCAAAACCAACTTCGTAACGGTCGAGATTATTATAAGCATTAAAATTTGACTTATAGATATCAAATAACTTTTTTAATTCGGGGGAATCTAACATTGCTGCGTGGTTTTCAAGATCTAACCAGTCAATTCCAGAGTATCTAGGGCTTGAAGTGGGAAAATTTAAATTTCTAAATATTTTTTGTTCTATATCTTTCCCACTAACATTCCCAGTATTTTCCTTTAAAATTCGACCAATTTCCTCGCAACAGCCGTAATAATTGTCGCACTTTGAAATATCAAATCCAGTTTTATCAAGCACGGTTTTGGTTGTCATAAAAACGGGAAAGTAGTAGCTTAAAGGAATTAGATACTGTTTTCCTTTAGGCTGACCACTTAGAAAAACCACTTGGTTATAATCCTTAATGTTAAAATCAGGGTCATTGTTAAAATATTCGCTCATGTCGGCAAATTCACCTTTTGACATCATTTTGCCGACATCCAAACCCCCTGTCCAAAATATATCTGGTCCTTCTGAAGTCTTTATATCAGATAAAAGTAATTTTTTATATTCATCAAATTCAACTTTATAAGAAACTCGTTCAAGATTTATTGTAACGTTAGGATATAACCGCTTAAACTTTTCAATACCCATCCATAACTGGTCACCTTGCTCACCTTTTTCTCCAAAATATTGGTTATCACCCCAATATGAAATTTTCAATTCACCAGTAGCGTTGAAATCTGGTGCATCGGGTTTGAATACTGGAACTGGCACAGTGATTTCTTTGATTTCAGGTTTGCCACATGCAAACAGTGATAGGCATAGGATTATACAGCATATAAGTGATAATGTTCTTTTCATAATATTAACCCCTTCTTTTATATATTTCTATTCAGATAAATATTTCTTCAATTTTACCTCTGCATCTTTAATACATTCATCATATGATTTTACATCATCCAGATATGGCTTCATTGCATCATTGAAAATTCTATCTCCATCACTTTTATAATAAACACTATCAATTTCAGATATATATTCCATGTATTGGTTAATGAATTTTGTAGACTCTTCATTTAGTGTAACTTTTGCATCCTTTTCATCAAGTGAGTTATCAACTTTTAATTTTTCTTCGAGCAATTGCTTAGTAGCAATATTTGAGATAGGAATAGATATATGACCCATTCTACCATAGCGAGATAATTTCTGTATTTCAGTACTAAGCATTACCTTTGTAAAATAATATGCATTTTGTTTGTTTAGGCTATTATTTCGAACTGCAATGCAATTCAGTGGTTCTGCTTGAATGTTTCCATTTATATTCCTTAAAGGAAACATGACAGCTTTATCAAAATTGTTGATTGCTTGATATGTATTAATGACCTCATCAAAACAATTAGCACATTGAGAAAGGACTATTTCTTTATCTCTTAGCCCTATAAGAATAACTCCAATTTGATTAGACAATGTATAGCCAATATTTTTATAAGAATAAAAATCTGATTTATATAGTTCAATTACTTTTTTCATTTCGGGATTATCTATTGAT
>DAMDCT010000014.1:4515-17275 GCA_032091455.1 Oscillospiraceae bacterium
AGCCAATCAATACCTGTGTAAGTGGGATACCAAGATGGATAGGAAAAATTCACAAAAGCTTTTTGCTCTAATTCATTTTTATCGTTAACTTGTGCCTTGCTTTCTCGTAATATTCTACCCATTTCCTCAGAACAACCAAAATAATCTGAACACTTTGAAATATCAAATTTACTTTTTGTAATCATTTCATTATCCGTTATAAACAAAGGAATATGATAGTCCATAGGAACTAGATACTGTTTGCCTTTAGGCTGTCCACTTAGAAAAACCACTTGATTATAATTCTATATGTTAAAATCAGGGTCATTGTTAAAATATTCGCTCATGTCGGCTATTTTATTTGCCTGTATCAATTTACCAGTATCTGTACCTCTTAACCAAAATAAATCTGATCCAACACCAGATTTAATATCAGATACAAGTTTTGTGTTGTATTCATCGTAGTCAACAGAGTAAGGAACACGGTCAACGTTTAAAATAACGTTCGGATATAATCTCTTAAACTTTTCAATTGCATTATTTAACGGATCAAGATCTTCCTTATCGTTGCTATTTAAAGCATCACCCCAATATGACATATTTAATTCACCAGAAGCATCAAAATTTGGTTTTAGTTCTACTTCACTTTGTTCCTCTAATACCTCAGATTCAAGATTTGAAGGTTTATTAGCTTCAGGTTTGCCACAGGCAAACAGGGATAGGCATAGGATTATACAGCATATAAGTGATAATGTTCTTTTCATAAGATTAGCCCCTCTTTGATTTATTTGTAATATTTAGAATAATATAATTTATATTATATACCATATTATGGTCATATTCAAGGCAATTTATTCTATTAACAATAGTTGCACAGGTGATATATAAGCATAAAAGATAAATTAAACCAGACGAATGTAGATTAATTAATATTGTAACGTATGTTAATTCTAAAATTATACTGTTTGTATCATAACTTTTGCTTACGCATATCCTATATGTAACAAGTAAAATAAAGATGAGTGTAATGTTGATAGAATACAGAAATTACTGGAGCTTTTTAAAGATTTAAGGGTAAAATTGCGGTTGTGATAATATTTTATTAATTACAAAATATTTTACTTGACAAATAAAAATACATATGGTATTATTGTGAAAACTTTTGATTGGAGAATAATTATGTTTGTTAATTTTGTAAACGTGAATATTATAATTAGCATTATCAGCCTAGTACTCGCAGTGCTAGTCATTATTGATAGTGTCAATTTGTGTTCACCTTACAAGGAAATTATCGAAATATAAGTATATATATAGATATAGACTTCGATAGCCCTGTAGTGTAACACACTACAGGGCTTATTATTTTAGATAGGAGAAAAATAAAATGACAAATTACAACTTAGCTTATGGAAACTTCAACATTATAATTATAATTATTATTAGCGTTATCGTCCTCATTCTCGATAACGTTTATTGGGGTTTTGCCAAAGAAGGGTATTTGTTATAATATTTTGCGAAAGCATAAAATAACAAAGGATCTGAGGTGAAATCACCTCAGGTCCTTTGCTTTATATCTAGGTAGAAAAATTGAAATAAATAAAATAATTATTAATAAGAAGGTGAGGTTTCTGAAATGAAATTAACAGGAGCGCAGATTATTATTGAAACATTGGTGGAGCAAGGGGTTGAGACAGTGTTTGGTTATCCTGGTGGAGCTGTTTTAAGTATTTATGATGAGCTTTATAAAGCAAGCGATAGAATAAGTCATTATATGACTTGTCATGAACAAGGTGCTTCACATAGTGCAGATGGATATGCAAGAGCAACTGGGAAAACAGGAGTCGTAATTGCAACATCAGGACCAGGTGCTACAAATCTAGTTACAGGAATTGCAACTGCAAATCTTGATTCTACTCCACTCGTTGCAATTACAGGCAATGTAGCACAGGTGTTGATTGGAAAAGATAGTTTTCAAGAGGTTGATATTATTGGGGTGACAATGCCAATAACAAAGCATAATTATTTTGTTAAAGACATTACCAATTTAGCAGATATTATTCGTGAAGCTTTTGCAATTGCAAATTCAGGCAGACCAGGACCAGTTTTGATTGATGTTCCAAAAGATATTCAAATTGGATTGTGTGAATATACTCCTGAAAACAAAGTTATACAAAAACAAGAAAAAGATATAGATAAAACTACACTTGTTGAAGCACTAGAACTTATTGAAAACTCTCAAAGACCGTTTATCTATGCTGGTGGTGGTATTATTATATCTGATGCGTCAAAGGAATTGATTGATTTTGCAGAGCAAATTGACGCACCAATAGGAACTAGTATGATGGGGCTTTCTGCAGTTCCAAACAATCATCCTAAAAATCTTGGAATGACAGGTATGCATGGAAAATTTGCCGCATCAAAAGTTATGTCAATGTCTGATTTAATTATAGCAATAGGTACACGTTTTTCAGATAGAGCAACAGGAAACAAACTTGAGTTTTCAAAAGGTCGCAAGATTTTGCACATTGATATTGACCCAGCCGAGATTGGAAAGAACATACCAGCATACGTTTCAGTGGTTGGAGATGTAAAAAAAGTATTACAAAAACTTTCAAGTGAAGTTAAAGTGACAAAACGAACTCAGTGGCACAAGGAAGTCGAAACAATAAAAAGTCATCCCGATAGTCATCTTGAAATGTCAAAAGATAGATTAACACCACAGGGAGTTATTGAGGCAGTTAGAAACTATATGCAAGATAATGATATTGTTGCAACTGACGTTGGTCAACATCAATTATGGGTAAGTCAATACTATAAGTTTTCTAATCCAAGAACATTTATGACTTCTGGTGGATTGGGAACAATGGGATTTGGAATGGGTGCTGCAATTGGAGCTTGTATTGGTGGAGGCAGAAAACGAACTGTACTTTTCACAGGTGATGGAAGTTTTCACATGAATATGAATGAGCTAGCAACAGCCGTTTCTAATAACTTACCAATTATAATAGTTGTAATGAATAATAATGTGTTGGGAATGGTAAGACAATGGCAGACATTGTTTTTTGACCAACGATATTCAAATACAACTCTAAATCGAAAAACAGATTTTGTCAAACTTGCAGAGGCTTTTGGTGCAACAGGATTTAGATTACAAAACAAAGATGATATTGATAATGTTTTAGAAAAAGCATTTGCAATAAATACTCCAGTTTTAATTGATGCAATCATTGATAGCGATGAAAAGGTGCTTCCGATGATTCCACCTGGAGGAACTATAAATGATATTATCTTAAAGGGTTAAGCATTAATTAAATTACTAAATATATACGAAAGGGAGTGCATAATGATGGAAAACTCAAAGTTTGTAATATCCATGTTAGTGAAAAATGAAGCAGGTGTGCTAACAAGAGTTTCGGGGTTGTTTGCTAGAAGAGGATTTAATATTGATAGCTTATCAGTAGGCGAAACAGAAGATAAAGAAATGTCACGAATTACTATAACAGTGACAGGAGATGACTATATTAAAGACCAAATTGTAAAACAACTAGATAAGTTACATGATGTTAAGATGGTTGAACTTATGGATTTAGAAAATACAGTTGTACGAGAGTTGCTACTTATTAAAATAAATACTAAAGATGACAACAAGGGCGAAATTATGCAAGCGGCATCTGTATTTAGAGCACAAGTAGTAGATTTGTCATTAACATCAATGACACTAGAAATTACAGGTAAACGAACTAAAATAGATTCATTTATTGAATTTTTAAAACCATACGGCATAATCGAACTTTGTCGAACAGGTACAACGGCAATTGGCAGAGGGAGTTATATAATTAGTAAAAATAATAAGGAGGAAATGTAAAATGGCTAAAATGTATTACGCAAAAGATTGTAATTTACAAACACTTGAGGGGAAAACCGTTGCAATTATAGGTTATGGAAGTCAAGGTCACGCACATGCACTTAATTTAAGAGATAGTGGTGTTAATGTAGTTGTTGGACTTTATGAGGGATCAAAATCAGCAGAGAAAGCAAAAGAGGCAGGACTAAACGTTATGTATACAGCAGAAGCTGTAAAAGCAGCTGACGTAGTAATGGTATTGGTAAATGACGAAAAGCAATCAGCACTTTATAAAAGCGAAATTGCACCAAACCTAAAAAGTGGAAGCACACTTGCATTTGCACATGGTTTTAATATTCATTATTCTCAAATCGTTCCACCAGAAAATATTGATGTAATTATGATTGCGCCAAAAGGTCCTGGGCATACAGTTCGCAGTCAATATGAAGAGGGACGTGGCGTTCCTGGGCTTATTGCAGTACAGCAAGACTTTAGCGGAAATGCAAAGGAAACAGCATTAGCATATGCTGCTGGAATTGGAGCGGCAAGAGCAGGTATTTTGGAAACTACATTTAAAGAAGAAACAGAAACTGATTTATTCGGTGAACAAGCAATTCTTTGTGGTGGTGTTTCTGCATTAATGAAAGCTGGATTTGAAACTCTAGTAGAAGCAGGCTATCAACCTGAAAGTGCATATTTTGAATGTGTACATGAAATGAAACTTATCATTGACTTAGTTGTAGCTGGAGGACTATCTTACATGCGTTATTCTATCAGTGATACTGCTGAATACGGTGATTATGAAGTTGGTAAAAGAATTATTACTGATGAAACTAAAAAAGAGATGAAAAAGGTTTTGAATGAAATCAAAGACGGAACTTTTGCTCGTAACTGGATTTTAGAAAATCAAGCTAACAGACCACACTTTACAGCAACTAGAAGAATGGAAGCAGAACATCAAGTAGAGCAAGTTGGAGCAGAGTTAAGAAGCAAGATGATCTGGCAAAAATGAGAGGGGCTAATATGAATAGTAGTAAGATGAAAGATGGACCAGAACATGCACCGCATAGATCATTGCTTAAAGGAATGGGCTATACTAATGAGCAGATTAAAAAACCATTGATTGGTATAGTAAATTCATTTAATGAGGTAGTACCTGGACATTTTAATTTGCAACAAATATCAAGAGCAGTAAAAGACGGAGTACTAGCTTCAAATGGAACACCAATGGAGTTTAATGTAATCGGTGTTTGTGATGGTATGGCTATGGGGCATAATGGCATGAAATATTCGCTGGCAAGTCGTGAACTAATTGCAGACAGTATTGAATGTATGGTTATGGCACATTGCTTTGATGGATTAGTTTTCATTCCAAACTGCGACAAGATTGTTCCTGGAATGCTTATTGCGGCGGCAAGACTAAACCTTCCATCAATCTTTATTTCAGGCGGACCAATGCTTTCAGTTTGTTCAGATGAAGGAAAAGCAATGGACTTGAACAGTGTGTTTGAGGCAGTTGGCTCATATAAATCTGGAGCAATAGATGAAAAGCGATTAGCATACTATGAAGACAATGCTTGTCCTACTTGTGGTTCATGTTCAGGTATGTTTACTGCAAACTCATTAAATTGCTTATGTGAAGCTTTAGGTATAGCGTTAGGTGGTAATGGAACTATCCCTGCTGTATATGCACAAAGGCTAAGACTTGCCAAAAGTGCAGGTTCTCAGATTATGAATTTAGTTGAAAAAGATATTAAAGCACTTGATATATTAACTCAAACTGCATTTAACAATGCGATTACTGTTGATATGGCTTTGGGATGTTCTACAAATTCAATTCTTCATTTAACTGCAATAGCGCACGAAGCTGGTGTGAAACTCGACTTAGAGCAAATTAATAAAACAAGTGAGAAAACCCCCAATCTTTGCCGATTGTCACCTGCTGGAACTCACCATATGCAAGACTTAAATAATGCAGGTGGTGTGTATGCGGTTATGAGTGAACTTAATAAAGTTGGATTGCTTGATACATCAGTTTTAACGGTTACAGGCAATACTTTTAAAAATAACCTTGAGGGTGTTTCAACTCGTGATAATAATGTAATTCGTGATATTGAAAATCCCTATTCAAAAACTGGTGGTATAGCTGTTTTATTCGGCTCACTTGCACCAAAAGGTGCAGTTGTTAAACGAAGTGCAGTTTCGAGTGAGATGCAAGTGCATTCTGGACCTGCAAGAGTATTTGACAGTGAAGAAGATGCAATAAAAGCTATTTATGCTTCGAAAATTGTTAGTGGGGATGTAGTAGTTATTCGATATGAAGGACCAGCCGGAGGACCTGGAATGAGAGAAATGTTGTCGCCAACTTCTGCAATCGCAGGCATGGGACTTGATAAATCAGTTGCATTAGTAACAGATGGACGTTTCTCAGGTGCAACAAGAGGGGCTGCAATTGGTCATATTTCTCCGGAAGCCGCAAATGGTGGTGCTATTGCATTTGTCTGTGAGGGTGATATAATTGAAATTAATATTCCAAATTATACATTGAATTTATTAGTATCTGAGCAGGAACTAGAGCAAAGGAAGCAAACTATGAGTATAAGCAAAAAAACTGATATAAAAGGCTATTTAAAAAGATATGCAAAATCTGTTTCATCGGCAGATAGAGGTGCAATAATTGAGTAAGGAGGTGCTTTGAATGGAAAGAAAAATAAAGATATTTGATACTACATTGAGAGATGGTGAGCAATCACCAGGTTGTAGCATGAACTTAGAAGAAAAAATAGAGGTGGCAAGACAACTCGAGAGATTGAAAGTAGATATAATTGAAGCTGGATTCGCTGTATCTTCAAAAGGTGATTTTGATTCTGTTATGAATATTGCAAAAACTGTTAAAAACAGTGTAGTAACTTCTCTTGCTCGTGCACTTGAAAATGACATTGATGTTGCATATAATGCATTAAAATATGCAGTATCACCGAGGATTCACACGTTTATTTCTACTTCACCAGTTCATATGCAATATAAATTGCGTATGTCACCAGAACAAGTACTTGAAAAGACAGCGGCAATGGTAGCATATGCGAAAAAGTATATGTCAGATATTGAGTTTTCAGCTGAAGATGCAACTCGTACTGAAAGGGAATTTTTAGCACGAGTTGTGCAAACTGCAATCAATTCAGGCGCAACGGTTATAAATATTCCAGATACAGTTGGATTTGTAACACCAAATGAAATGTTTGATTTAATTCATTATCTAAAGTGTAATGTGCCTAATATCGATAAAGCAGAAATTGCGGTACATTGTCATGATGATCTAGGATTAGCTGTTGCAAATTCATTAGCGGCAGTAAAAGCAGGCGCTAGTCAAATTGAATGTACCGTAAACGGCCTTGGAGAGAGAGCTGGTAATGCCGCACTTGAAGAAATAGTTATGGCATTGCACACGAGAAAACAACTATTTGATGTTCAGTGTGGCATAGATACAACACAAATATATAAAACAAGCCGATTAATTTATAATATCATTGGTGTAACACCACCAATGAATAAATCAATCGTTGGAGCAAATGCTTTTGCACATGAGTCTGGTATTCATCAACATGGTATGCTTGCCGATAAATCAACATATGAAATAATGAGCCCAGAATCCATTGGTTTGAAAAAGAACAATATGGTACTTGGTAAACATTCAGGCAGACACGCATTTGAAGAAAGATTACTAGAACTTGGATATGAGTTTAATCCAGAACAAGTTAACGATTATTTCTTGAAGTTTAAAGAATTATGTGATAAGAAAAAGGATGTAGGAAATAAAGATATTGTTGCAATAGTTAATAATAAAATGACGCATAAAGTAGGAGCATATGAGCTTGAACGATTTGATGTTCATGCAAGTAATCAAAATTCTGCAACTTGTGTTGTAACTCTTAAAAAAGAGGGAATTTTACTTGAAGAAGTTGCAATTGGTGATGGTCCTATTAATGGGGCATACAATGCGATAGACAAAATTGTTGGAACAGATGATTATTCATTAGAAGGATATGCAATACACTCAATATCAGAGGGTAAAGACGCACTTGGTGAGGTAATTGTAAAAATTAAATTTGCTGATAAGATAATTACGGGTAGAGGACTTTCCACCGATATTATTGAATCAAGTATTTTAGCTTATGTTAATGGTATAAATAAAATTCTTGAGATGAGGTGAGAAGGTTGCAAACAAATAATAATCTGAAAAAAGTTGAAATATTTGATTCAACACTTAGAGATGGAGCACAAAGTGAGGGAATATCATTCTCAGTGCAAGATAAAATAAACATTGTAAAGACACTTGATGAGTTTGGTGTCACTTATATCGAGGCTGGGAACCCTTCATCAAACCCAAAGGATATTGAGTTTTTTAAAATAGCTTCAACATTAAATCTTAAAAATGCAAAGTTATGTGCATTTGGTAGTACGAAGAGGAAAGATATTAAAGTTGAGGATGATGAAAATGTTGTTTCACTGCTAAAAGCAAATACAGCGGTTGTAGCTATCTTTGGAAAAGCGTGGGATTTGCATGTAACTGAAATATTACATGCAACTTTAGAAGAAAATTTAGCATTGGTTTATGATACATTGAGTTTCTTTAAAAGGAATGATAAAGAAATAATATTTGATGCAGAACATTTTTTTGATGGATATAAGGCAAATTGTGAGTATGCAATGCAGGTTTTACAATATGCTGTAAATGGAGGGGCAGATACATTGTGTCTATGCGACACCAATGGAGGAACTTCCCCAAGTGAGGTTCATGATATCACTAAGCTTGTTTGTGAGAGATTTAAAAACACAAAAGTAAGTATTCATTGTCATAATGACATGGGGTGTGCTGTTGCAAACTCAATGCTTGCAGTAAACGCTGGTGCAATTCAAGTGCAAGGTACATTTATTGGCTTTGGAGAAAGATGTGGCAATGCGGATTTAAGCGTAGTCATTCCAAATCTTCAACTCAAACAAGGATATTCTTGTATTGATGGAAACTTAGAAAATCTCTCTGAAACTGTAATTAAACTTTCAGAAATTGCAAATCTCACTTTGCCAAATAACAAACCATATGTAGGCCGTAGCGCCTTTGCGCACAAGGGCGGTATGCATATAGATGGAGTAAATAAAATAAGTTGCTCATTTGAACATGTTAATCCTGAATTGGTAGGTAACAAGAGAAGATTTTTAATGTCAGAGGTTTCTGGTAGGACTACTGTCTTATCAAAAATAAAAGATATTGCACCAAACCTAACAAAATCATCTGAAGAAATTTCTACAATAGTTGAGAGGCTAAAAGAGTTAGAACATCAAGGCTATCAGTTTGAAGCGGCAGATGCCAGTTTTCAACTTCTTGTCTTAAAATTGTTGGGAAAATTCAAACAACATTTTTCTTTGGTTATGTACAAAACAACAGGTGAGTTTCCAGCACCAGATGGTGAGAAATCTGCATCTGCAATTATAAATATTCAAGTCGATGATAAAACAGAAACAGCAGGAGCAATCGGAAATGGTCCAGTCAACGCACTCGACTCGGCTTTAAGGCGAGCACTCACTGTTTTTTATCCTCAGCTAAGCACTGTGTATTTGATAGACTATAAGGTTCGTGTATTAGAAACTGGTCAAGCGACAGGTTCGAGAGTTAGAGTTTTAATGGAATCTACGGATGGAGAAAGCATTTGGACAACAGTTGGCGTTTCTACCGATATAATAGAGGCTAGCTGGATTGCTTTAGTTGATTCAATGGAATATAAACTAAATAAAAATTTTTTGAATAAAGGGGCTGATTAATTATGGGGATGACAATGACGCAAAAGATACTTGCCAATCATAGTGGGAATGAATCTGTAGTGCCAGATCAATTAATATTAGTAAATTTAGATATGGTGCTTGGAAATGATATAACAACACCTGTTGCAATTAATGAATTTAATAAACTGGGGTATGATAGTGTTTTTAATAAGCAAAAAATATCTTTAGTTATGGATCATTTCACACCAAACAAAGATATTAAAGCGGCAGAACAATGTAAATATATAAGAGAATTTTCAAACAAAATGGATATTGAAAACTTTTATGATGTAGGTGATATGGGCATTGAACATGTATTATTGCCTGAAAAAGGTTTAGTTGTTTGTGGAGATTTAATTATAGGAGCAGATTCTCATACATGCACATATGGAGCATTGGGCGCATTTTCTACAGGTGTAGGCTCAACTGATATGGCTTGCGGAATGGCTACGGGAAAAGCATGGCTTAAAGTGCCATCGGCTGTTAAGTTTGTACTTGAAAACAAACCAACTAAATGGGTTTCTGGAAAAGATATTATACTTCATATTATTGGTATGGTTGGCGTTGATGGTATGCTATATAAGTCTATGGAGTTTTGTGGAAATGGGTTTGAATTTTTATCAATGAGTGATAGATTATGTATGGCAAATATGGCAATTGAAGCTGGTGCCAAAAATGGTATATTTGAAGTTGATGAAAAAACCTTAGAATATGTGGCACAGCATAGTCAAAGAAAGCCTGTTGTATATAAAGCTGATGAAGATGCCGAATATGAGCAGGTATATCATATTGATTTATCAACTATTAAACCAACTGTTGCATTCCCACATTTGCCTGAAAACACAAGAACAATTGATGAAGTTGGAGATATTAAAATTGACCAAGTAGTAATTGGCTCTTGCACAAATGGCAGATTGGAAGATTTAATGGTTGCGGCAAGTTTATTAAAAGGGAAAAAAGTTGCAAAACAGTGCAGAACAATAATAATTCCTGGAACACAAAAAATATATCTTGAGGCAATGAAAATGGGACTATTTGAAACATTTGTTGAGGCTGGTTGCATAGTATCAACTCCAACTTGTGGACCTTGTTTGGGTGGACATATGGGTATACTTGCAAAAGGTGAACGAGCAGTAGCTACAACTAACCGTAATTTTGTTGGTCGTATGGGTCATGTTGAAAGTGAAGTCTATCTTGCTAGTCCGGCAATTGCCGCTGCATCTGCTATTATGGGAAAAATAACTTCGCCAGAAGATATTGTGTAAGGAGGAATTTGAAATGAACGCAAAGGGAACAGTAATAAAATACGGAGATAATGTTGACACAGATGTAATAATCCCAGCAAGATATTTAAATACTTCCGACCCTAAGGAACTTGCTCTTCATTGTATGGAAGATATTGATGCAAGTTTTCCATCTAGAGTAAAATCGGGAGATATTATGATGGCAAATCACAATTTCGGATGTGGTTCATCAAGAGAGCATGCACCTATTGCAATTAAAGAATCAGGAATATCTTGTATAATTGCGGCTGATTTTGCTAGGATTTTTTATCGCAATGCAATTAATATTGGATTGCCGATTATTGAATGTCCAGACGCTGTAAATAATACTGATGATGGCGACGAATTAGAAGTTGATTTTGATAAAGGTGAGATTAAAAACATCACAAAAAATTGCACATATTATTCTCAGCCATTTCCTCAATTCATTCAACAAATAATTGTTGCCGGTGGGTTAATTAAGGCAATTGAGAAGGGCGTATTGGAGGGGTAGAGATGAATTATAAAATTGCATTAATAAAAGGGGATGGAATTGGACCTGAAATAGTAGATTCTGCTGTGCAGGTTTTAGATAAGATTGAAACAAAATTCAATCACAAATTCGAATATGTTGAGTTGCTTGCTGGTGGCTGTGCAATTGATGAAACTGGAGTACCATTGCCAGAGGAAACAGTGAAAGTTTGTAAAGAGAGTGACAGCGTTTTGCTTGGTGCAGTTGGTGGACCAAAATGGGATACACTCCCAGGACACCTTCGTCCTGAAAAAGCACTTTTAGGAGTTCGTGCCGCATTGGGACTTTTTACTAATATTCGCCCAGCAACACTTTATTCCACATTGAAAAGCGAATGCCCGTTGCGTGAAGATATTGCCGATAAGGGCTTTGATATGGTAATCATACGTGAGCTAACAGGCGGTATGTATTTTGGTGAAAGTGGACGACGTGATGGCAAGTATGGAGCAGAGGCATATGACACAGAATGTTACAGTGAAATGGAGATTGAGCGTATTGGTCGTGTTGCATTTGAAATGGCTCAAAAAAGAGGCAAAAAGCTGTTGAGTATTGATAAGGCAAATGTGCTTGAGAGTTCAAGACTGTGGAGAGAAACAATGCATAAGCTTGCACTGTCTTATCCTGAAATAGAATACGCAGATATGCTTGTTGATAATGCCGCTATGCAGTTAGTGAAAAATCCTGCACAATTTGATGTTGTAGTTACAAGTAATATGTTTGGAGATATTTTGTCAGATGAAGCTTCAATGATAACTGGGTCAATTGGATTGTTGCCATCTGCCTCATTGGGTGAAAGTAAATGTGGAATGTATGAGCCAATTCATGGGTCTGCACCTGATATTGCTGGTCAAAATAAGGCAAATCCAATCGCAACCATATTATCAGCGGCTATGATGCTTAGATATTCATTTGACTTAATTGATGAAGCAAACTGTATTGAACAAGCTGTTCAAAAAACGCTTAATGATGGATATAGAACAGCAGATATACTCGGCTCAAGTGATAAAAAACCACTTTCTACAACTGAAATGACGAACAAAGTCTTAGAGTATATATAATTTTTTATAATACTACATTAATAATAGGGATAATAAGAGCAACAGAGATAAATGAAGTGATTTATCTCTTTTGCTTTTTGTGTTATGATTGTGTATATAATAATAATTTTTGGGGGATAAGTATGAAAAACAATAAAATCATTAAAAAATATTCAATTATAGTATCAATTACAATATTGGCTGGAACAATTTCAGTATTAATTTATTCAAATTTTTATATGCCAAAAAGGACTTTAGAAAAACTTAATATAAATTCTAAAAATGTTTC
>DAMDCT010000014.1:17285-18263 GCA_032091455.1 Oscillospiraceae bacterium
CGAACCACTATAATCGTAAAACGATAACTATAACTAAACGTGAAGAAGTAGAAGAGTTTTTAAATTGATAAATTCAGTAAAAATAAAATTCCACGAAAAGAATACAGCGGAAGGTTATGATGGAGAATTATTCATAATAACATTTTTAAATAGCGATAAAGCTAATACTAGTATAGGACTAAAGGACGATATAAAGATCTGCTATAAAGGTACAGATTATAGAATTGTTAAAGGAAAATTAGATGTAAGTTTTCTTGATAAGTTCTTTCTGTATTAATAATCATATATAAATTTCAATTGTTACATATGTACAAAACACCTAGAAATAAAATATAATACCCTATATGATAGGACTATAGAAAGTCTTTCTATTGGGTATTTTTATATTATATTTTAATGGGTAATTATGGTTGAAATATTATTTTTTGTAGTGTATAATCAAAATAAAGTATAATTATTTTGGTGTAGGAGTGATTTTTTTGAAATTGGTTTTTTTGATTGGCGATGCAGCAGTTGGAAAAATGACAGTAGGTCAAGAATTAATGAAAATTACAGATTTGCGTTTATTTCATAATCATATGACAATTGAACCTGTAATAGAAATATTCGGAGATTATAATTGCAAAGCAATTATTAGGTTGAGAGAAGTGGTATTTGAGGAATTTGCAGCGTCAAATAATTACGGATTAATTTTTACATATATGTGGGCGTTTAATCAAAAATCGGACTGGGATTATATCAAACATGTAACTAACATCTTTAAGAAAAATGGTGCTGATGTTTATTATGTCGAACTGTATGCACCTCAAGAAGTTAGATTACAAAGAAATATTACAGAAAACAGATTGAAGAATAAGAATTCAAAGCGTGATATTGAGATATCCGACCAAAGACTTATTAATGATGATAAAAATTATCGTTGTATTAGTAATGAAGGGGAAGTTCCATTTGACAACTACATTAAAGTAGATAATACTA
>DAMDCT010000014.1:18273-23368 GCA_032091455.1 Oscillospiraceae bacterium
TGCAAAAGTTGTTGCAAAAATGATAAAAGAGCGATTTGATTTATAAAAGATAAATTATAAATAGATATTAAGGTTTTTGAACGTAAATGTTTCTCAAATATTGTATTTTTAAAGTAAATATAGTGTTTAAACCAAATGGTTATGTCTTTGCAGGTTTTATTCCCTATCTTTCTGGTTCTATTGAATTAGTGGATAGGGATTTTTTGCTCCTGAATAAGTTAATTATTATAATTTAAATATTGGAATTAGAATTTCCTGAGTAAAAATTGACTATTTTTTCATTTGATAATTGAATGTTTTATGTAAAATGTGGTATAATGTAGCTAAAATACAAACAAAGTAGTTTTCATACATTGGAATGCATAATACAATATAATATAATGTTTTCATCAGCAATTATATTATATTGATTGGAGGAGTCAAAATGAAAAAAATTTTTTCAAAAGCTATTTCAATACTTCTAACTGCAACATTCGCTGCAGCTTGTATCACTGGATGTGCATCCAACACTACTCAACCAAGAGCAAGTTTGCAAACACCCCCATCATCTGAGGAAACAAAAGAAGCTAAAGAAACATTAAAACCATGTAAATTAACTTTTTGGCATACATACGGCGATGGCGAGGAGGAGCAACTAAAAAATGTTGTACTTCCAAAGTGGAATGCACTCCATCCCGAAGTTACTATTGAACCAGTTAGACAAGATGGTGGACAGTTCCATCAAATGATTGTCACAGCATTTGGTACTGGTCAAACTCCTGATGTAGCAAGAATAGATATTGTTAATACAGCGTCTTATGCAAAACAGGGCGGTATCGTGGCTTTAGATGATATGAAAGGATTTGGCGAGTTAAAAGAGGGCTTTTTGAATGCACCAATGTCAACTAACTTTTATAAGAATAAGTATTATGGACTTCCACTGGATACTAACTGTAAATCAGCAGTAATAAATCAAAAAACAATGAAAGCAATTGGTCTTGATAAAGCCCCTGCAACAATGGAAGAGTTTATTACAGCTGTTGAGAAAAATGGTGGCGGTAAGTTTCGCTTAAATGTATCTGGTGTTGGAGACTGGGATCTATATCCATACTTCTGGCTTTTCGGCGGTGAATTAACTGATGAAAACTTTACAAAAGCTAGTGGTCATTTAGATTCAGATGCAAGTGTAAAAGCAATTCAAATAATGATTGATTTGAATAAAAAGAAAGTTTTAACTATTAGAGATATAGATGGTTCAGTTGATGCTTGGGATGGTATTAAAACTGGAGATTACGCTATGTTCTTTGAAGGACCATGGTTCTTTGGCTCATACGAAGATACTGCAGCCGCAGGCATCATTCCAGCTACTATTCCAACTTACAATGGAAAATCAACTTCAGTAGTTGGCGGTGAGAATATTGCTATTTTTGAAAGTAGCAAAAATAAGGATGCAGCTTATGAGTTTACTAAATTTATGACAGCAGAAGAAACTCAGCTTGATATGCTTGTAAAAGGTCAGATTCCAGTTCTTAAATCACTTGTAAATAATAAAGCTGTAACTGACAATACAGTATGGACTGTTTATATGAAACAAATGGAATCAGCAAAAGCTCGTATACCATCACCAAATCATACTCAAATTGGTGAGGTTTGGAGTGACGCTATGACAAATATTTTTACAAATAAAGCAGATGTGAAGAAAGAGTTGACTAAAGCGGCTACTCTAATTGACAAACAGCTTGAAGGTTAAGTTTAATTAAGTATGTCTCACTCGCTTTAGCGAGTGAGACATTTAAATATGAAGCAAGAGCAATTTTAATAAATAATTACTTATTTTTAATTAGTATTAAAATTTAATACAAGCAAAGGGGAGGCGAAAATCGGTGATTACCTCAAAAAGAATTGTTAAAGGTGCACATGGATGGATGAGTGCCTTGCCATTCGTTTTACCTGGTCTTATCTTAGTTGCAATATTTATAATTTATCCAATGTTTTTTACCATTCGTGTATCTTTATCAAAATACCAAATTGTTCAAGGGGAAATTGATTTTGTGGGTTTGAAAAACTATATTAATATTTTCACAGAATCATCATCTCGTTTTTGGTATGCATACCGAAATAATTTCCTTTATGCAATAGTTACAACTCCATGCATAATTTTAGGTGGTATGATTTTCGCATATCTAATTAATAATTTAAAACGTGGAAAAACATTATTTAAAGTGGGTTTTTATTTGCCTGTAATAACTTCTTGGGTAATAGTGAGTTTAGTATTTACCTATATGTTTAATAACTCAGATAGAGGATTAATAAATTATATCCTTGTTGATGTATTACATATTCTTGACGAATATGTACCATGGTTACTTCGAGAATGGTCTGGAAATCTTGCTATTTGGATTATGGGAATATGGAAAAATACTGGATGGTCTATGCTCATATTTCTAGCAGCACTTCAGGGTATTCCACAAGATTTATATGAGGCTGCGGATTTAGATGGTGCAGGTAATTTTCAAAAGTTCAAGTAC
The DNA here is from genome assembly GCA_032091455.1 of Oscillospiraceae bacterium. Classification (GTDB taxonomy): domain Bacteria; phylum Bacillota; class Clostridia; order Oscillospirales; family Ruminococcaceae; genus Paludihabitans. The sequence goes on from DAMDCT010000014.1 coordinate 20,781, forward strand.
ATAGTTATGCCATCTTTAAGACCTACTACTTATTTTGTTTTGGTAAATATGATTATAGGTTCATTTAATGTGTTTATTCAAGTTATGATGTTAACTGCGGGAAAACCTAACGGTCGTACATCTGTATTACAGTATTTGCTGTATGATAGAGCTTTTAACCAGTTCGAGTTTGGCGAAGCCTCTGCAATAGGCTTGATAACTGCACTTACTATTTTATTGGTGACAACACTTTTAAATCGTATGATGAAGTTGGATACTGTTGATAAAGGGGTGGAGTAGTATGAATAAGAAAACTCAAAATAAAAAAGCAATATCAAGAATTAACCAGTTAATAATTTGGATATTGTTACTTGCAGGATTATTAGTGTTTTCAGTTCCGTTTTTATTTATGATTACGAATTCATTTGAGAAATTCAGCTTCGTATTGCCTTACCCTCCTAAGCTGTTTCCTACAAAGTTAGATTTTTCTGCATATAAACATATTTTAAATATGCCAATCTTTACGACTGCCGTATTGAATAGTGTTATTAATACAATAGTCACTGTTATTATTGCTGTATTCATTTCCACACTTTCAGCATATGGATTTGCAAGAATAAATTTTCCAGGAAGGGAATTGATTTTTAAAATATATATATTTACGTTAATGATGCCTGGATTTTTAAACATCATTCCTCAATTTGTTACTTTGAGAAATATTAAGCTCCCAGGATTTGAGGAAGGATTAGTTGGAACAAGAATAGGTCTTGTGCTTATTTACGTGGCAACAAGTGTATGTGGGCATACTTTTTTTCTTAGAAACTTCTTCCGTTCTTTGCCAGATGCACTTGCTGAATCAGTAATTATGGATGGCGGTGGACATCCAACAATATTTTTTAGAATAATGCTTCCTCTATCAAAACCGGCAATTGGAACAATGACAATTTTTGCAATACAGGGTATATGGGAGGAATATTTCACAGCCAAAGTTTTAGTTGGAGCAAAGGAAAAAATGATAACATTGCCACTGTTACTGCAGAGGCTAAATGGGCAGTATGCAACACGTTGGGAGTGGGTTTTTGCAGCTTCAATTATTACTTTAATTCCTATTATTATTTTGTTTATTCTCGCACAGAAAAAAATGGTGGTCGGCGGATTAACAGAAGGTTCTGTGAAAGGATAATTGAGTTTTGAGTTTGTTGATGTAGATTATTGCTTAAATATAGTACGCCAAACTGCTCAAAATTCCCTACCTGTACGAAAGGATTGGACACAAAAATGACAAAACAAATAAAACAAAATATACCAGACTGCTGGCCAGAAAAAGCGCAGTATTTAGTTGGAGAAACAGTAACTTTAAAAATTGTTTCACCTGCAGGTGAAACAAAACTACCTAATATAAGTCTCTACCAACTTGCAGATTTAGTTCAAGTAGAGCCTGATTTTAATCAAATAGATACAGAAAATGGATTAGAACTAACAGCTTCTTTTTTAAAACTTCCAATAGGATGTTATGGTGTTGAGCTTTCATGGGGAGAAGAAATTGTAACAACTGCATTTGATGTTGCTGAGGATAATAGGCAAGATATTAGATATGGATTTTTATCTGATTTTACACCAAATGATTGTGATCAAGATGCAATTTATTTTGCAAACAAATTGCATCTAAATGTAATTCAGTTTTACGATTGGATGTATAGACATGACGATTTAGTTTCAAAAGATGAGATTTATAACGATCCTATGGGGAGAGAAACATCTCTCGCATCTATAACAGGAAAAATTAAAGCTTGTAAAAAACATGGTATTCGTCCGTTTGCATATGGGGCAATCTATGCTGCGACAGAAGAACTATTTAAACTGCATCCTGAGTGGGCGCTATATACTATTGACGGTGAGCCTATGAAATTTGCTGATTGGCTTTATTTTATGAATACTTCTGCAAGTTGTCCTTGGAGCGAATATATTGTAAAACAGTATGCCGATAGTATTGAAAAACTAGGATTTCAAGGAATTCACATGGATACATATGGTTTTCCTAAACATGTTCGTGATAATAATGGAGAAGCGGTTGCACTTGAGAAAACTTTTCCAAGCTTGATTGAACGGTCACATTCAGCGGTAAAGCAAATTGATTCCAATGCAGGAGTTATTTTTAACGCAGTAAACAACTGGCCAGTTGAAGAAGTAGCGCCAACATCTCAAGATGCTGTTTATATTGAGGTATGGCCTCCCCATGATAGCTATTTTGAATTATATCGATTGATACGTGAAGCAAAAAAGTTGGCTCGAAAACCCGTTGTCTTGGCAGCATATATGAAGCCGTTTTTGGAAGCAAACACAAATGAAAGTATCACAGCTGCCGAAACTTCATTGTTACTTACATATTCTGTTATTAATGCTTCAGGTGGACGTCAATTAGTATTTGGTGAGAATGAAGGCATACTTTGTGATAGCTATTATGCAAACTATGCACATATTAGAGAAAGTTTTCTTAAAACAATACGAAACTATTGCGATTATGTTGTACGTTATTCGCCTTTGCTAGAATATCAGGCAAGTCTGGATATTTCAATGACTGCAGCAAACGGAATCAATGAAGATATTTT
>DAMDCT010000014.1:23378-40993 GCA_032091455.1 Oscillospiraceae bacterium
TGTTTACTGCAAAAGATGGAGTGTGTTTCTCTTCTAATGCGCAAGCAGATACTGTATGGACAATAATAAGAGAATACAAAAATCGTTTAGTAATTCAGATAATCAATTTGTCTGGAATTTCTAATCAGTGGAATGAGCCTAAACCAAAACGTCCAAATATTATCAAAGACATTGAGATTACGATATTGATTAATCATAAATTTAAAAACATATATGTTGCATCACCTGACTTTAAAGGTGGTATGGCACTCCCTTTAGAATATCACAAAGAAATACGCAATAACGGTCAGTATTTATTTTTCACAGTACCAATACTTGAAATATGGGACACTGTTTGGGTTGAATTAGACGACTAATACTAATTAAATTTTAATAAAACAGCATAAATCAAAGATTTTATTAAAGTAATTAAGGTTTAATTTAAGCAAAATAAGTATAATTTAATTAGTAAGCTTCAGCATTATATAAATTATAATGCTGAAGCTATTACGCAAAAGAGAGGTATATATTATGCTGTTTTCATATGATACAGAAACTCTTCCTAAAGTGCGAATGATAGGAAGAATTAAATACCCAGGTCAATGGATACATTTTTCTCGAGTAATTGATGAATATATTTTGTATTTAATCAGAGAAGGGGATATGTACATTGAGGAAAAAGGAACGCAGTATCATCTGAAAGCGGGTGATTTATTCATTTTAGAGCCTAATACGCCACATCGTGGTTATAAAGAAGCATCTTGTGATTATTACTATGTTCATTTTCAGAATGTAACTTTAAATCCTTTATCGTCAGATAAGAAGAAATTTGCTATGAAGGAACTATCTGAAAAACGTATTGAAACACTTGCTAGTTATAACCTTGATAGTGGAAATGTTACTGATCAGATCACATATATTCCAAAGTTGTTTTCCCTGCAAAATCAAGAATTTCGAACGATTTTGAAAGAGGCAATAGATATTTATAATCATCGAGAAGAGCATTACAAACGAGTAACTTCCACTATGTTGCATTTGTTTTTGCTTCAGGTGGCACACGAAAATTTACTTCAGCATAATGCAAATCGAAATTCTACTCATTTGAAAAAATCTGCGGTAGTGGCAGAAATGATTCTTAAATATCTTAACTCTAATTATTTTGAAAAAATTAGCAGCTCTATAATTGAGAAAACATTTGAAGTGAATTTCGACTATATTAATAGAGTATTTTCAGACATTACTGGTAATACAATTTTTCATTATCTTAATACTCTTCGAATTAGTCATGCTAAAGAATTAATTGCTACTACTAATTTGACTTTTAGTGAAATAGGATATTTAGTAGGAATTCACGATCGTTACTACTTCACAAAGCAATTCAAGAAATATGCTGGGATGACGCCAACGGAATATTTTGAATGTGTAAACACGTTAAATAAGAAGGAGGGTTGATAAGAAAAAAGCTGATTTTATGATAATTAAAATTTATAGGAGGTATTATTATGTGGAAAAAAACTTGTGCATTAGTATTATCTATTAGCCTGTCATTTGGAATGTTCTTCACGAATAATTTAGTATTTGCTGATACTACAGACACTTTACCTACAGAAACGGTAACGACAGATGCAAAACCAAAGGATGATAAAACTACTGATACTCCGAATGTTATCACTATACCTACAGATACCGAAATTACAGATGCTTTAGATGAGGATAAATTGGTTGAAGATAAGCTGGATAATGATAAAGAGCTTCTTCCTAAAGCTACTATTAAGTCTACTAATAAGATTATTAAGAATATTAGCACAGATAAGGCAAGATATCAGCCAACTAGTAATGCAGTGATTAGTGTTGACCTTGTTAATCCTAGCACTACTGCTTGGAGCGGCGTAATAACTCTGAAAATAACTCACCTTGAAAATGTAATAGAAACTCTAACGCAGTCAGCTAGTTTAACAGCCAGCCAATCCAAAACTATTACTTTTACTTGGCAGTTGCCATCAACTGATTTTACTGGATATTTAGTAAAAGCATCTAGTTCAGCGGATGATTATTCTACAACTGCAATTGATTGTTCAAGTAATTTCAGCCGTTTCCCTAGATACGGTTACATACCAGAGTTTCCTGAAGGGCAGACGCAGGCTCAAAGTGATGCAATGGTTTCTGAACTAACAAAAGATTATCATATCAATGCGTTCCAATTTTATGATTGGATGTGGCGTCATGAAACTCTTATAAAACGTCAAGCTGGGGTAATATCGCCAACTTGGCAGGATTTGTTTAACAGAACAATATCATGGCAGACAATCCAAAATAATATTTCTTCTGTACAGTCTAACAATGCAAAAGCAATGGCATATGTAATGTCATATGCCGCACGAGAAGGATATGAGCAATTTGGTATTAATCCAGCACAGGGGTTTTATTCAGATAAAAATCATGCAAACCAGCTTAATGTTGATTTTGGTGATGGGCAAACTTACCTTAAACTCTTCAATCCTAAAGATAAAATTTGGCAAATTAAAATGTGTCAGGAATATGCAGATGCTATAAACACAGCAGGTTTTGATGGCTTGCAAATCGATCAAATGGGTCAGCGAAATAATATATATGATTATTTAGGTCGACCTGTTTATTTGCAAGACACATTCTCTGATTTAGTTAATGCATCAAAAACCCATCTAACAACTAATAATCCTCAAAAAAATGCTCTAACATTCAACATAGTCGATGGGACAGTCGATGGTTGGGCTATGAAAGATGTGACAGCTAATGCAAAAACTGATTTTAGTTTTAGTGAAATATGGTGGGAATCAAATAGCTATAATGACATGAAAAACTATATTGAGCAGGTTCGTACAAGAACTGATGGTAAGGCGTTGGTTTTAGCGGCATATATGAATTATAAAGATAATTGTGGGCTTCGTTATGAAGCGGAAAATGCTACACGTCATAACACATCTGTTGCAACAAATCATACAGGTTATACTGGAACTGGATTTGTTGATAGTTTTGATGCAGTAGGTGATTACGTTGAATTTTCTGTTCCAGTTCAAGAGGCAGGAAATTATTCATATGTGTTCCGTTATGCAAATTCAATTGGTGCTGCTGCCAATAGAAATGTATACGTTGATGGCACTTTAATTGGACGTGTAGAATGTAAAAATCTTTCTTCTTGGGACAGTTGGGCGCATGATGCTACTATTTCAAGTCATTTAGGTGTTGGTACGCATACAATTAAAATAGCATATGATTCTAATAATAGCGGTGCTATTAATTTGGATAGTCTAACACTTGGAACGTTTGATGAAAATTCTGTTAGATTAGCAAATGCTACTTTTGCTGCAAGTGGTGCATCTCATATTGAACTTGGAACTGGAAAAGACCATGCTAATATGTTGTCACACGAGTATTATCCTGCAAATGGAAAATCAATGCGTGAACCATTGCGTGAGGCAATGTCAAAACAATATGATTTTATTACTGCATATGAAAATCTATTGTATGATGCAGATATAAATTATTCAGATGGTGGATTGCAAAATATTTCTATTGCTGGTGAGCAGGTAAGTGGAAGTGGAGAAAACAATAAAATATGGTACATTAACCGTCAAAAAGATGATTATCAGATTCTTCACTTAATTAATCTTACAGGAGAAAATGATACACAATGGCGAAATGCAACTAGTCAACCTGTTATTAAAAATAACATGGCAGTTAAGTATTATGTCGGTCCTGATACAAATATAGCTAATGTATATGTTGCATCACCTGATAACAATGAAGGCATAAGTCAGGAACTTACATTTACTACTGGTACAGATGATAGAGGAACATATGTTTCCTTTACTGTTCCAAAACTTGAATACTGGAGTATGATTTACCTAAAGAGAAATATTCAAGAACCATCGCTTGCTATATATGAGGCAGAAACTGCTGTTAAATCTGGTGTGTCTGTCAATACAAATCACCCAGGATATACAGGAACAGGTTTCGTAGATGGATTTGGCGAAAATAATGACACAGTTACATTTACAGTAAATGTGTTAAAGGATACTGATTATTCTCTTAAATTTCGTTACGCAAATGCAACAGGTGGAGAAGCTACAAGAGCTGTTTTTGTTGATGGTAAATATATCAATAAGGCATACTTTAAAAGTCTTGCAAATTGGGACACATGGGGATATGCTGAATTGGGAGTAGCCTTAACTAAGGGGCCTCATACAATTGTAGTATTATACAATGAGAGTCAAACAGGTGCAATCAACTTCGACCACATGTTACTTAATGTAAAAGAGGAAAGTGCTAGAAGTCTGTATTTAAACAACTGGAAAGATACGGTCGCAATTTGGCAAGATACTTTTACAAATCAAAATTCACCTTTAAACGGAAGTGGACCAGGGTTGTATGAGTTACGTTATTATGATGGTAACGATAGTTCTAATTATAACGTTAATAACATTAAAAATTACTCTTCATTCTTGAGAGACGAAACTACAAATACAGCATATACAACTGGAACAAAGTTTTCATCCAGTGGATATTTTAATTCAGATGGAGTATTGGTAAATGATTATAACTCCTATGATAATAATAATTTGCCAGTAAAGATGACACGGAATTTCTCATTTGTCCCAGAAAAGAATTTCATCGTTGTAAAATATGATATTGCCAATCCTTCCACCTCACAAAAGACAGTTAAGGTATTGGATATGCTACATGTTAACAACAAAGTAACTAATCAGAATATTAGCGCAAATTATGATCCTCTTAAAAAAGCTAATATTGTAAATATGAGTAATTCACAACAACCTTATTTAGCTCATGGTATATTGGATGCAACAGGAACTTTTTCATATCAGGTTGCAAACGATACTATTTCAAATTTAAATAACCAAGCTTGTTCTCCTTGGCACACATTTAACAATAATGGTACAATTAAAAATAATGGTACTGTTACTTGTCCTGATATTTCAACTGCATATGTAAAAGAATTAACTTTAGCTGCGGGCGCAACTCAAAGTGTATATTTCTATGTAGCACTAGCTAAAGATAATGCTTCAATAAATGCGGCTACAGCTCATGATGGTGCATATTGGATGCAGTATACAGCAACAAAGTATCATGATTGGTTAAATGAAGGTAAACATACTAATTATCAAGAAGATTTTTTAAATGAGGCTTATAATAATATTCTTGTAACAACAAAACAATCAACAGTACCTGGTGAAGTTACAGTTGGCGGAATAACTAAAGCAAAATTTGCAGCTTGTCCTGCTACTACCAACCCATCTGCCTATTCATATAAGGTGTGGGCACGAGATTCTGCTGTAACCGCAATGTCACTTGACGCCACTGGACATTTAACTGAAGCAGGCAATTACTGGTTATGGTTAGCGGATCGACAAATTAAAACTGATGAAGGTTCATGGAAGAAGCCTGGAACATTTTGGACTTGTTACTCAATTTGGGATAATAGTCCTGTATCATTTGTAGAGCCTGAATATGACTCTATAGGAATGTTCCTTGTTGGGGCATATAAACATTACGAGTTTTTACCAGCAAGTGAAAAAGCCGCATTTTTAAATAAGATATGGCCTTCATATAAACTAAGTGCTGACTACGTTCTTAACAATATGACTTCAGCTGGTTTTGGACCTGCTGATTGTAGCATATGGGAGGAACAAGCAGAATTCAACTCATTTACACAAGCACTTTATGTTGCTGGATTGGACGCTGCACAATATATGGCGTCAGCAATGGGACATCAAGCTATAGCTGATATGTATAATGGTGGAGCATCTACAATGCGAACTGCAATTCAACGTGATGATACATCTTATCCTAAAGGACTTTGGAATGTCACTAATCAATACTTTAATCGAGCTGTTTCTTTAGATGGAAATGCAAACACTCTTCATGATTCATCATCTAATGTTTTAATACCTTATGGAGTAGTTGATGCAACTTCTTCTAGAGCCAAATCTCATATAGATAAAACATTAGAGGCATTGGCGCATGATACTTATGGTATCGCTCGTTATGAGAATGATGGATTTTATCATCGTATGACTTGGGATCCAGGAGGAAATGAAGCATTAGAAGATGAGCCATCTTGGCCACAGATGGCGATGTGGGTTGCAATGTATGAAATTCAATCCGGGTATGACTCATACAAAGCCAATGCTTACGAAAGACTAAAATGGTTTGTAAATCGTACTGCAAAAGGATATATGCCACAGGGCGAATGCTGTTCTAATATTACCCTAAAGCCTCTTGTTAGTACAATGTGTGAGCCAATTACTGGTGCTGCATATCTTATGACTGCATTAGCATATGAAAATCAATTTGATATGAGAGTATATTCACCACAAGCAAATGCTGGTGCAAACAAGAATATAACCGTGACGAGTGGATGCGCAACAGATTGGGAGCAATGGAGTAATGTCCCTTATTACATGGATCGTACAGGGGATACTTCGGTAGTAGACAAAAACTATGATATGGAACGTGTTTATATTGCAAATGACGCGAATAATATTTATTGTCGCATTGATACTGTAGGTAGGAATTTACCAGGTTACCAATCCTCTGAAAAATTTGCTGTTCAAGTTTATTCTGGGGACTTTGCAGGTACAGCAAATTCAACCAGTACTAGTATTAACGGAAATGCTTTTAGTCATAATATGAGTTATATGCTAACACGTAATAATCAAAATGGTGACTATAAAAAATATGCGGTCTCTAGTAATGCTTGGGCTCAACAAGCAAACGTAACTAGTGTAATAGCCCCTCAATGGGAAACTAATTCAGGAAGAGTTGAAATGGTTATTCCATTTTCAGCATTATCTAGTACAGGAACTGTCGCTGACAATGGTTGGACTAATATAGTTATTGTTTTAACTAAAGAAACATCCCCTGGAGTATGGACTCAAATGGACACAATATCACTGCACTATTGTAAAACTGGTACTGGTTCAGAATGGCTTAAAGGCAATTTTGATTAAATTCTTTAAAAGAAATAAAGCTAAATTGTCAGTAGCAAATTTACTTAGACCGTAAGAAAAAGCACTTTTGAGTTCTCTCAAGAGTGCTTTTTAGCGTATGTATTAAAAACATCATCAAACCACAGCCTTATAGCAAGTTATACATATTGTAAGATTTTCAATCTACCTATGTAAAGTGGATAGACTCAAACGTAGATGACACAACAGGCAGACACTTGCACCTAATGGATAATTTTGGTTGATTATTGTGCTTGATTAATATATAATTATGTTTAATCAAAGATTATTTATTTAATGGGGGTTAATATATGATTTTGCATTGCATGAAAAAGTCTACATGGGAAGAAGTGAAAAATAAAGGCATATGGGGCAAAGAACTTATTGAGAAAGAAGGGTTTATCCATTGTAGCACTATCGAATATTTTTGGAGGGTAGCGCCCAACTTTAAAGGAATTAAAGATGAAATGGTTTTGCTTTGTATAGATGAAGAAAAATTAAGTTCAAAAGTGTGTTATGAAGATGGTGATAATTGTGGTCGTTTCTACCCACATATTTATGGTGTAATAAATAATAGTTGTGTAATTAAAGTGTTACCTTTTTTACGTAGTAATGATGGAAAGTTTATAAAAAATATAGAATTAGCCCATATAGAAGATAAGTGAAATCCATGAAGAAATTATTAAATATTTTAGAAACCCTATAAAGATATTTAAATAGTAGAAGGTGGTAATCCTGATGCAGATCCAAACGTAGGTAACACAACAGGCAGACACTTGCACTTTGAGATAAGACGTGAGGTAGATAGTTCATCAACTAGTGTTAATCCAGGGGAGTATGTTATGTAGTGGATAATTATGGTTGATATGCTTGCTGGTGTGGTGTATAATTAATGCTGAAATAATAAAAGTTTATAAATAGAATCTTTGCAACTCATATCAAAAAATCCTTTTTCTTTAATGATATAATGATTACATAGAGGAAGTGAACAGCATGTATGAATGGAATGAAGCAATACAATCGATGATTAATTGGATTGAAAATAACCTTACCCAAGATCCAACTTTACTTGATATGTCAAAACACATAGGATATTCGCCTTATTATTGCTCAACACAATTTCACAGAATTGTTGGAATGACAATTAAATCATATGTAGCAGGTAGGCGACTTTGTAAGGCGACAATAGATATACGAGATACCAATGAGAGGATTTTGGATATTGCATTGAAATATGGTTATTCTTCACAAGAAGCTTTGACGAGAGCTTTTATGAGTGCTTACGTATGTACACCGTCAGCATACCGAAAAAATCCTCGCCCAGTTACTTTATCAATCAAACAAGTTGTTTTATCTCCTCAATATTATATTAACAAAGGAGAGCAAACTATGAGTAAATTTTGTTTGAAAGACGCTGAAATCCGTATGGAATATATTTCAGCACATAAGTATATCGGCATTTGGGACGACAAAGCAATTGGTTATGGAGATTTTTGGAAGAATCACAATTGTGATGAAATATGCGGTATCATTGAAAGTATGCGGAACGTTTCTGACCCTGTTGTGGGATGTCATATGGCAGGTTGGCATTATATAAACGGTGAACGAAAATATTTTTATGGGCTTGGTGTTCCTGTTGACTTCGATGGTGAAGTTCCAGACGGTTTTTCAATTAAAGAATTTCCTGCAAGTTATTATATTGTATTTTTCCATCCTACTTTTGATTATCTTAAAGATAATTGTGAAGTTATGGACAAAGTGGAAAAGTTAGCTTGGAACTATGATATCACTGCACTCGGTTTAACAGATAGAACTTTGGGTTATAATGATACAAAAAAATTGTATCATTGGAACGAAGATGAATGTCAATGCTACCAACGCCATTATCCAGAGGTTCTTGGATATGAAGTATTACGACCTGTAAAGAAAGTTTAATTAAGATAAAGGTAATCAGTATAATTTCTAGTTTAATCAACTCCCATTATTCGTATAATATTTACTAATTACAGAAGGATTGAATTCTAACAAGAGTTCAATCCTCTTATTGTAGTACAAAACCACCGGCTATGCCGGTGAGAATTAGATAGCTTTAGCTTCAAGCATCGAGTGACCCGAGCAACTATTGGAAACTGAATTATTAGGCAGACTTCTAAGTACATGCTTATCCGTTAACGGGTAGTAGGCCAAGAATGCAAAAGAAAGATGTTCAATACGTGTTTAGATGCTTGCGAGTAACAAGCTCTTCTAGCGCTTATTCAAGCCCCCGGCTTAAGAATAGATAATGATATGTGGGACATCATGTCACGATAAAGCATGCTAATAATCAAACTAAAGATTATTTATATTAAACAGAAAAGTGAGTGATTGAAATGCTTGGATTAAGAAAAGGTGAAGTTGTTCTTTGTGAACATCAGATACAATGGGAAGAAAATGCCAAAGAAGCTATTAGTAAGTTAAAAGAAATGTTGGGTAATATTGCAATAGATATTCAACATATTGGTAGTACTTCCATATGCAATATAAAGGCAAAACCAATTATAGATATTGCGGTTGGAGTTAAAACTTTTGAAGAAGTTTTAGCTTTTTCACCTGTGTTAGAAAATAACGGATTCTTCTTTCGAGGCTATGAAGGAAAAGAAAGACAACCTGTGTATCAATGTGGTGATTATTCTCGTGATACAAATGATATGCACTTTATAACTCATTACATTCACATTGTGAAAATAGATAGCGAGCAATGGAGAAACTATATAAATTTACGAGATTATATGAATAGTCATGCTTCTGCTGCAAAAGCATATGAAATAGAGAAATTGAAAGCTTTAAATAAAGACAATGTAAGCCTTCATAACTATCATAAAAACAAACAGGAGTATGTTGTGAGAATGATAGAAATCGCCAATTTATGGGATAGCTTGGGAAGAGAATAATTTTATATTTTGAATTATAGTTAATCATGGGGAAAGTGGTTAAGTTTGAATGATAAGTATGAATGATTTATATATAGTTAATTAGTAAACGGATTGAACCGCTTTTTTATACTGCGCATTATGTTTTAGATGAACGACAAGACTATTAGAACATATGAATCTATTGTAAAATAAGTAAGGTAATTATTCGAGATGACTTTTGTGATGCAACTGTAAGCCATTCTAAAATATTTTGGGATTGTCAAAGCAAGAAGTTTATAGGGCTTTTTAAATAGTTTATCAAAGTATATTGTGCGTTGCACTAAAATATCAATATAATATTGTGTATTTCACAATATTATATTGATATTTTTGTAAATCCGTAGTATACTATAGTAAAGTAACTTATGAAAATTACCAAGAAAAGACACTTAAAAGCTATCGTTTGTTGGTTTTTGCGTCTTTGATTGGACTTCTTTTCAAGTTGATTTACTATTACTACAGGGGGTGCATTTTGTGAAGTTTTTTGAACGTATCAAACAAGCAAGGATAGATGCAAATTTAACACAGATAGATGTTTCACAACTCTTTTCAAAGTTTGGGCATTCCGTGAAACCGTATGCTATTTCTAGTTGGGAAACAGGAAAGCATAAACCTGATCTTAAGCAATTTGCAGTTCTTTGTAAGATATATAAAGCAGATGCAATGTACTTGCTTACAGGAAAAAATGATAATTGTGAGTCGATTCTCTATGGATTAAATCAAAAAGGTCGAGCTCATGTTACTAAATATATAGATTTGTTAAAATCAGATTCGATTTTTACACAAGACCCAGAAGTAAAAGAAGTAGAAGAAGTAAAACAAGCAAGAGAAATAAATACGTTTCGTTTATATGATATACCAGTATCTGCCGGAACAGGCATGTATTTAGATAGTGATAATTACGAAGAAATAACTGCAGATGAGTTAATACCAAAGAATATTGATTATGCAGTTCGTGTTAGTGGCGACAGTATGGAACCTAAGTTTTCTGACGGACAAATTATATTTATTAGAAAACAAGAAACCCTTAACGACGGTGAAATTGGAATCTTTTCGCTTAATGGTGAAGCATATGTGAAACAGTTGTTTAGTGGAACTTTGGTTTCTATTAACCCTAAATATAAACCAATTCAATTATGTGAATCCGATAACTTTCGTGTTTTCGGAAAAGTAATCGAATAACCAAGTCTTGATATTTACTTTTTGTACGGAGCTAATCTTATGGAACGAATAATACTTCATTGCGATATGAATAATTATTTTGCAACAGTAGAAGAAAAGGCGAATGCTACTTTGAGAGAAATCCCTTTTGCTGTGTGCGGAGATCCTGAAATGCGGCACAGCATTGTTATGTCAAAAAATAATCTTGCAAAAAAGGCTGGTGTAATTACTGGAATTAGCTATTATCAAGCAAAGCAAATCTGTCCTGAATTGGTTTATATCAAAGCAGACTATCAAAAATACTTACAAGAAGCAAAGTTTGCTAGAAATATATATTTGAAATATACCAATACGATTATTCCGTATGGTATGGATGAATCATGGATCGATCTTACGGAAACTGGAGTAAACATGAATGAGGCAAAGCAAATTGCTGATTTAATTCGTCTTGAAATCATGTATACACAGGGACTAAGTGCTTCTATTGGTGTGAGCGATAATTATATTTTCTCTAAATTAGGAAGTGATTATAAAAAGCCAAACGCTACAACAATAATCACCCGAGATAATTATAAACAGATTGTGTGGCCACTTCCAGCCTCCGACTTACTTTTTGTTGGAAAGGAAAGAAATAAGAAACTGCTTTCTGTTGGTATTAATACAATAGGTGATATTGCTACAACAGATCCACAAAAGCTTGGTAAGCTGTTCGGGAAAGTAGGTTTTGATTTATGGAAATTTGCCAATGGGGATGATAAAAGTTTCCGTCCAGAAAATGATAAAATTTGTAGTATAGGTAATACGATAACGCCACCAGAGGACCTTAACAATAATGAAGAGGTCAGCGCTGTTTTATATTTACTGGTAAAATCAATTTGTGCTAGATTACAAAGGCATTGTTTGAAAGCTTGCTGTGTCAGTATTTTAATGAAGGATAACCAGTTTAATAAGATAGTTCGACAATGTAGCTTGAATTATCCAACCGATAATATAAATGGAATCTTTAATTCTGCATTTCAACTGTTCATAAGACATTATAATTGGGTTTATCCTCTGCGTTGTATTGGAGTACGAGTAGACCATCTTCACACGAGGGAATATGAACAGTTTACACTATTTCATGAGGATTGTGAAATAAGCATAAACATAGACAATCGTGTGAAAACTTTAACATCGAGATTTGATCATCTCAATATGGAAAATACAGCAATGACAAAGGATTGGTGAATATGTGTGGAAGATATACCGTTTTAACGGAAGATGAAATTATCGAAATAAGAGAGATATTAAAGAGGTTATTTTTGCATATCATAAAGGATGAGTTTATAGAGTATGAGGAAAAGACTGGACAAATTTGCCCGACAAACCATGCTCCAGTACTTATTAAAAATAATGGTGGTATCTCCTTTGAAAAAGTTAAATGGGGATTCAAAAAATGGAATGGAACGGGTGTAATCATTAACGCTCGTTGCGAAACAATCCAAATTAAAAACACTTTCTCAAAGTTAATTGAAGGTGGAAGATGTGTTATTCCTGCTGGTGAATTTTTTGAGTGGGAAAGACTCAAAAAACAAAAGAAAAAGTATTTTGTAAAAGATAAAAACGATAATATCTTATTTATGGCAGGTCTATACTGTAATACTGAGGAAGGTAAAGAGTTTGTCATTATTACCAAAAAGGCAACTGGTGAAATGGAAAAAATCCACGATAGGATTCCTGTCATTTTACGAGTTGATCAAATAGACAGCTGGCTTAGTGGTAGGCTATGCGCAGATGATTTGGAGAAAATAGTTTCTGATGTATTCGTTTCGCCATGTGAAAATGATGAGGAGAACAATCAGCTCAATCTTTTCTTCATTTGACGATAAGTTTTGTTATGATTGGAAGGTGATTAGATGAGTGAAACCAAGGAATATAGTTCTTTTGTGATACCTAACAGAAGTTCTATAAATGAAAAAAGCCCTAATCTTAATTCACCTAAAGAGGCAAAAGAACCAAACATCTCTTTGGAGAAATCTCCATTCGCAGAGGTTAAAATTGAACTTGATAATGTTTCATCATCCTATGAAGCAGTTCCGATTCCACAAGCATCAAAACCAGAAATGGATGAGAAACGAAAGCTGTTTATTTCAATGCGAGATATTTCAAGGTGCAATCATTCTTCTTATTTCTTAAACACAAAATTTTATCATAAACAGGCACAATATGAAAATTCAAAAGTCTTTTACAAACAAGCAAAATTTATGAAAGATTTCGAGGACGATTATTCCGAAACAGTGTCATTTTCATCCTATTTCCCATATTATCAATTGATGAGCTACGAACAACTTAGAACATATTTTACTTGGCGCACAAAAGTAAGAAAAGGTGTGGTCGAGAATATTTCTCTTTCTTATGCATTTGTTTATATTTATGAGTTATTGAATAATATTGGTGTTGATAATCCAATCGACGGTTTAAATAAGTTAGTGCATTTTTGGGACAACTTTAAGACTTTTGATAAAACGATTGATAAATATCTCTTAAAATGGATAAAGGATTATCATATTTATTATGGATTACCTAAGCCATTTAAAGCGTTTATCTATGAAAATGAATTGCAAGTTCATTACCCAGATATTTCGAATTATGAACCGAATATGGTCTATCGTTTTGACCGGTTATGTGATGTTTCGAAATATAATATCAAAAAGTCTATTTTTTATAACGATAATACCGAGCAAATGATATCCAATTGTTTTGATTATGTAATCAGCGAACTAAAAACTATCTTTGCCCATACAGGGATTGAATTAAATCAATTGATTTTCCAATCTGCCAATAGTAAAGCTAGTTGGACACCTTTTCAAGGGGCACTATTTTATCCAACCTTAAAACAGCAAGATAGAAAAGTAGTACTTTGTGAAAAAGAAGTATATATATGTAGCCAAAATCAATGGTCATTCAGTACGGTTATCGCAATCGACAGTGGTAAGCAATTGATTGGATATATTTTAAAACAAATGGAAGTTGTATTAAGAAAAATAACAAAATTCAAATATAAGCTTTCTGCTGATTATAAGGTTGTGGATGAGAAGATACTGAAAATGCTTAGTTTAGCTGGTGTTTCCCTTGAAAAATCAATTACGGATGCAGTTTTTGAATTTTATAAGGAAATGAATAAAACAATTGTAACGGTAGATGTATCCGCGTTAAAAAGGATAAGGCTAGAGGCATTAGATACACAAGAAAAGCTAATTGTTCCTGAAAATGATGTTCAATTATCTTTCGTTTCCACTTCAAAAGATTCAACCGAAGAACAGGTAAAGGATGAAATTCATATTTCTACTACAGAAGAGATAGCTTTATCTGACGGTTGGATAAGTTTGAAACAAGTATTAACCCAAACTGAAATACAAGCACTCTCTATTGTATTAAAAGGCAATCAGGATATAAAACAATTTGCTGATGAAAATAAAATTATGTTAGAAGTTCTTGCTGACAACATAAACGATAAAGCATTTGACCATATAGGTGACAGTATCTTAGAAATGGAAGATAGCATGACACTATATGATGAGTATAGGGGAAAAATAATGGTATTGGTAGGGTTAAAAAATGGAAAATAAAGTACCGCAGAGAATAGCAAATGTATTAGTAAATGCTCTAAAAGGTGGCGTTGTTCCACGCATAGGCCTTGAATATATTACAGTAGGGCGAACTCGAGAAATTGAGGCAATATTACATGATATTGAAATGATAGCAGATGGTAGTGCTTCTTTTCGTTTTATTGTCGGTAAATATGGTAGTGGTAAAAGCTTTTTGTTGCAGACTATCCGCAATTATGCTACTGCTAAGGGTTTTGTTGTAGTGGATGCTGATCTTTCTCCTGAACGTCGCTTTGCAGGAACAAAAGGGCAAGGATTAGCCACATATAAAGAGCTCATACAAAACCTTTCTACAAAATCAAAACCGGATGGTGGGGCGCTACCACTCATTCTAGAAAAATGGATTTCAGGTATTCAGGCATCAATCAGGGTACAGTCTGACACAGATGGTGAAGAGTTTGACAAGTTGGTTGAAAAACAGATTTATAATGTTGCAGGATCGCTTGAAGGAATGGTCAATGGGTTTGAATTTGCAAAAGCGATTGTTCTTTACTGGCGTGCTTATCAACAAGATGATGTTGTCATGAAATCCAACGTACTTAAGTGGTTTCGGGGTGAATATGCCTCTCGTAAAGAGGCAAAAGCAGATTTGAATATTAACTTCATTGTAACCGACGAAACATGGTACGACTTTTTAAAAATATTTGCTGTTTTTCTTGTAAGTGCAGGATATAAAGGGATGTTAATTATTATTGATGAGTTGGTGAATATCTTTAAAATTCCGAATTCTATTACACGACAAAATAACTATGAGAAAATTCTTACAATGTACAATGATGTATTACAAGGAAAAGCAAAGTATATTGGCTTTTTAATGGGCGGTACACCTCAATGCGTTGAAGATAAGTATAAAGGTATCTTTAGTTATGAAGCCTTG
Source organism: Oscillospiraceae bacterium (assembly GCA_032091455.1). Classification (GTDB taxonomy): domain Bacteria; phylum Bacillota; class Clostridia; order Oscillospirales; family Ruminococcaceae; genus Paludihabitans. The sequence continues at coordinate 38,998 of DAMDCT010000014.1, forward strand.
CGCTCTAGACTTGTAGAAGGACATTTTTCGAGTGATGAGTTAAAGGATTTATCAGCTCCAATCATACGATTGCAAATGCTAACACAAGAAGAGATGTATGTACTTGTGGAAAAGCTGCGAGATATCCATGCTCAGCTTTATAATTATACACCGTCAATTGGTCATGATGAGCTAGTGTATTTTCTTACAGTAGAATATAATCGTGTCGGTGCTGAAACGCATATTACACCACGAGAGATTATTCGTGATTTTATTGAATTAGTAAATATTCTATATCAAAATCCACAAAAAAGTTTGTCGGATATTTTAGGTAGTAACAGCTTTGAAATGGCTAAGGGTGGAATAACGGATGAAGATGTACATGCTGATTTTCAAGAATTTGAGGTTTGATTTTTATGGATGTTTTTAATAGACTTGCCCCTTTTATACAAGACTATATTTATCAAAGCAAATGGGAAGAATTACGTGGTATACAGGTGGCCTCCTGTGAAGTTATTTTCGATAGTGATGATAACTTGTTGCTATCTTCTGGAACTGCATCTGGCAAAACGGAAGCAGCATTCTTGCCTGTATTGACACAGCTATATGAAAAGCCTTCAAGATCTGTTGGCGTTATGTATATTTCACCATTGAAAGCGCTGATTAACGATCAGTTTAAACGATTAGAGCAACTATTGAGTGATTCGAATATACCAGTATGTAAATGGCATGGTGATGCGTCAGTAACACAAAAAAATCAGCTGATTAAGCATCCTAAAGGTATTATTCAAATTACACCTGAATCTTTAGAAAGCCTTATCACGAATAAACGTGGAGCTTGTTTGAATTTGTTTTCTGATTTACGGTTCATTATTATTGATGAAGTACATCAATTCATGCGAGATGCACGAGGCGTACAATTATTGTGTTTATTAGAGCGTTTGCAAGTTCTAACTGGTGTAATGCCTAGACGCATTGGTCTTTCGGCAACACTAGGGGATGTATCTTTAGCAAAGAGGTGGCTAAATACAGGGACGAATCGTGCTTGTGCTGCACCTATCACTGATGAAGGTAAAAAACGAGTTAAATTGTATATAGAACGGTTTGCGAATCTGCATGACAAACGCGATTTAGAGAATACTGATGGTAGTGACAACACGATTAGCACAGGTGGAGATTTCGGTAACCGTGAGCATTATGAATATCTATTTCATATGACATTAGATAAGAAAACAATTATTTTTACAAATAGTCGTGAAGAAACTGAGCTTGTCATAGCTAATCTAAAAGAGATTGCTTTAAACAAGAAATCACCTGATGTGTATCGTGTGCATCATGGTAATGTTTCTGCGCTAATTCGCGAGAATACGGAAGATGAAATGAAATCTGCCGATGAAAAAATCGTTACAGGAGCTACAGTAACTCTTGAGCTAGGTATTGATATTGGTTCTCTAGACCAGGCTGTTCAAGTTGGTGCACCTGCAACAGTTTCAAGTTTTGCACAACGGCTTGGTCGATGTGGCCGACGAGGACAAGTACCACAAATTTTGTTTACTTTTGTAGAGGATATTAAGATTAACTCCGCAGATACGCTAGGGCCAATTAACTGGGGATTTATTCGGACGATTGCAATTATTGAATTATATACGAAAGATCGTTGGATAGAACCAATTTACCCTCATAATCATGCCTATAATTTGTTATATCACCAAACCATGAGCCATTTAAAAAGTAGTGGAGAATTGTCCCCAGCAATACTAGCTCAAACTATTTTATCATTGGGATGTTTTAAGCAAATATCTCAAGAGGAATATAAACAGTTACTGACCCATTTATTAGAGATTGAGCATCTACAGCGTACCGAACGTGGTGGACTTATCATTGGGCGTGAAGGTGAAAAAATTACAAATAATCATCATTTCTTAACAGTATTTATAACACCCGAATATTTGCTTGTGAAAGATGAAAACCGTACAATAGGTACGGTTGATAAAGTTTATCCAGTGGGTACACGCTT
>DAMDCT010000014.1:41003-41915 GCA_032091455.1 Oscillospiraceae bacterium
TGCATTAGCAGGCTTGACATGGGAAACGGTAGATGTCAACATTAAATCAAAAGTAATATTTGTGAAAAGAGTACCAGGTATTTCAGTGGTTGACTGGGATGTGGATTTTGATGTTGAATTGCATACCGTACTTGTACGTAAGGTTCGTAGCATTCTTCAAACTGATATGCAATATCCTTATTTAAGTGAGCGATGCAGTGAAAGATTAACCGAAATTCAATACATTGCTCGGAATAGTGGGATTTTAGAAAATTTAGTAACCCCGCTTTCCGATATAAAATTTGCGGTATTTCCATGGGTAGGTACTCGCCAGCTTCTTACGCTTCATTATGCGCTACTACAAAGAAACATTAAAAGTAAATTTCCATGGATTACTTGTGTATATCTTGAAGTGAATTTTAGCGGTACAGCAGAAGAGCTTGAGCATATTATTTATGATATTATACAATCCAACTTAAACTTATATGATCTACCGTTGCCAGAAAAGATACAAGTGGATGGTAAGTATAATGAGTTAATACCTTTAAACTTATTACGCAAGCAATTTATTGAGGATTATTTGGATTTTAAGGGTTTACAAGAAGATATAAGAATAGGAAAGTAATAGCAGAATTATAATTAATAGTAATTTTGAAACTTCAATATGAGAATTAATAAAGGGTAACCGTTTATAAAGAGTTGCTAAGAGCTAATAAATACATTATTAGTTCTTGTTACGATTAATATTGATTGGCATAAAAATTGTTATTAAGATAAGCAATTAATAATGAGCGACTTATTAAAAATAAAAAGTGACACAGCCAATTACGTAGATAATGTGAATGATGCAACCATTATTTTTTTAAGGAGAGGTTTGCAAATGGCTACTTGGATTGCACATATGAGAATTGCCGAATATTTCATGAATAAATA
>DAMDCT010000015.1:0-4449 GCA_032091455.1 Oscillospiraceae bacterium
CAAGTGCTAATATATAACGTGTATTATCCAATAAACACATATTCCCGACGCAGAACTCTAGTTCGATTTTTTCACCATTTATAAGCGATATGAGGTCTGTTATTGCACCTCTTTTTCTATCCCTACCAATATATGAATTTTGTGTTTTACTAAATTCCCTTTTTCTGACTATTAATAAAAGCTTATTATCATATAACCTGTTCAACTCATTAATAACTTTACTTGCACCATTGAGCTTGTCTTTGTCAGTTGGAAGTGAATCTTTATCTGCTGGTTTTAAATCAGCTAGCATTACGAAACCAATCTCACCTTTTCGATTTGATAGCATCAAGCGTTCAATCTTTGCTTTGAACGTAGATAGTTCGCTTATTTCTGGAACTAATGTAGATACTACCACTAGTGTTTTTAAGTCTTTAGGCACAGATGAATTTAATTCTATTCTTGGGGCGTAATCTTGTTCTACACCTTTTCTAATAAAATGCTCAATAATTGGTCTTATAATTTCTATCATTGGCAAATATAAAATTGGTGCAAGATACCAATTATTTAAAAAATAGCATAACGCAAGTGCAGTAATTGCAGGAATACTATATAATAATTTCAAGTGTAATTTTTTCTTTATTGACTTTTTAGTATGTTTTTCATATTCCTCATAAATATAAAACCCAACATGATTTTTATCGATGCTATCATTAGCTTGTTTTAAATATTTTCTTGCTAATAGCAACTCATCTTCCTGCGTCAACCTTGCCAGTTTACCTATCATATATCTATAATTATTTTTAGTTCTATCTGTCTGTTTTTCATAAACTTTTGCAGGATCACTAATTAATAATTGCTCTAACTTATTTTTCTCAACTAAAATCATTTCCATATCAAGTTGATCAACTGCATACATGGTACAAATTGCTTTTTCAAGTTTTTTTGTATTCTTGTTTCCTTTACGAACTAACTCTGCGACGGTTGAAATAACTGATAACCTAATAAGATTTTGAATTAAATCAAATTCAATACTTTTTAAGTATCTTTTCTGTTCAAAAACATCTATTAATTCACAAATGCTGCTGTTTGATACTATAAATGTTAAATCTGATATTGCTAGTTTTAGAAATAAATATAGCTGTGATATATTATTTTTTTCATCTGTAGGTAGATATACTCCTTTTAGTGATTTACATAGGTTTGATGCTGTTTTTTCAAGCTTATAAAAACTATCACACAGAGTCCTTTGTGCACCTGTTGTTTTATTATAAGGCAACATTAATCCATAGTATCTTCTAATTGTACGGATTGATGTTTTAGTTTTTTTTATTAATTGGGTTGATTTTTCAAAATCTGCTTCTTCAAAACTGTTGGTTAATGTATAAAGTTTCAGTAAAAGATCAGTGCTAATGTGCTTTTTAACCATAGCAACCTCCAATATGTTTTACTTTGCTTAATTTTATTTTTTACTAATTAAACTAAGTATCGAATATACAATAATACTAATTCAATTAAAAAAGGCAATTATATGATATTTATAAAAACACATAAACCAAAGTTTTTATAAAGTAAACAAGTTCTATTTTAAATGAATTAGTAAAAGTATTATTCTCACATATTGGCAAAAAAATTCAACAGTAATATTTTTACTGTTGAATAAATCTCTATTTCATTAACTTTTTTAGTAATGACATTTTATTTTCATATGGAGGATACCTAAATTGAATATCAATTGATGGTGATTTTTCCAGTACACTTTTTTGGTGTGAAAAAGTTTCAAAACTCTTTTTGCCATGATATGAGCCCATTCCGCTCGCGCCTATTCCGCCAAAACCCATTTCTGAATTAGTAAGATGAATAACAGTGTCATTTATACAGCCACCGCCAAAAGATATTCTTGATAAAATATGTTGTTTCATCTGATTGTTTTGCGTAAAAAGATAGAGTGCCAGTGGCTTATCAATTGATTTTATTATATCTTCAACTTCTTTAATTGTATTAAATTCCATAACAGGAAACAAAGGTCCAAATACTTCTTCTTGCATGATCGGACTTTGAGGAGTTACATCGCCAATTAACGTTGGCTCTATTTTTTGAAGTTCATCATTAAATTTTCCGCCAAAAAGAATTGTCCCATCATTTAATAGTCCCTTTAATCGGTTGAAGTGTTTTTCATTAATTATTTTCCCGAAATCTGCATTACTGAAAACATCATCACCATAAAACTTATTTATGTATTTTTTGATTGCGGTTATAAGTTCATCTTTAACCTTACTATGCACCAATAGGTAGTCCGGAGCAACGCAAGTTTGGCCTGAGTTTAAACATTTGCCCCACGCTATTCTCCTTGCTGCTATATCAATATTAGCTGTGTCATCAACAATACATGGGCTTTTGCCACCTAGTTCAAGTGTGACAGGGGTTAAGTGATTTGCGGCTGCTGTCATAACTATCTTACCAACATACGGACTTCCAGTAAAAAATATATGATCATATTTTTTCTCAAGCAATTGTGTATTTATAGCCGTTCCGCCTTGAAAAACGGAAATATACTCTTGGTCAAAATATGCATTCAGCATATCCCCAATAGCAAGTGAAGTGTATTTTGAATAACGAGATGGTTTTACAACAGAACAATTTCCTCCTGCTATTGATCCAATTAGTGGGGCAATTGTCAATTGAAGTGGATAATTCCACGGTGACATTATAAGACAAACACCCAACGGCTCACTTATAATTTTGCTTTTAGAAGGAAAATGCATTAATGGTGTTGATACTTTCTTCGGCTTTGACCAACTTTTAATGTGCTTAATTGTATGGTTTATTTCCTCATACAATATTCCCAATTCACTTTCGTATCCCTCAAATTCTGATTTTCCTAAATCAACACGCAACGCTTCTAAAAGTTTTGGCTCCCACTCTTTTAGTGCCTCTTTTAATCGTTTTAACATTGCTATTCTAAAATTAATATCTAGTGTCTTACCGCTATTGAAATACTGCCGTTGTTTTAATAATGTCTCTTCCATAAGCACTCCAATCTGACAGCCTAGTTTATTTGATTAGCCCAGTTTTGCAGCTGTCTTTTCATTAAATTTTTGACGATTTACAATAAAACGGTCGTGTTTTCCTTCGCCAATTAGTCCTGCTTCATCATATGCTATAATATCAAAACTAATTTTCCTACCATCCACAGCCGTAATTGTTGCCTCTGCACTTACTTTCATACCCAATGGTGTTGCAGCTAGATGTGATGAAGATATGCTTGTTCCAACTGACGTCATGCCTTCTTCTAGAAATTGGTTTAAGCATTTTGCACTTACTTCTTCCATTAAACACATCATCATTGGTGTTGCATATACACTTACATCTCCACTTCCCACGTTAATTGCACGCATATTTTCTTCTACAATTATTTCTTTCTTAAATATTTCCCCTATTTTAATTTCGCTCATTTTATTTCTCCTATAATCTATTATTTATCATATATTTCAATTAAATTTGCAGTCATACAAGCAGAATAACTGATATTTTTCATACCACACTTAATAAAACTAACTGATAAAATATCTTTATCCTGAGATTCTATAATTCCCTTGCCAAAAAAATTATGCTCAATCACTTTTCCTGTTAGCAAAGGTGCTTGGATTGATTTACTTATGGATTTATTGCCATTTTCTTTGTTAATAACTATCGCATCATTTACTAATCTATCTATAAATCTAGACGGAAGAGTAACACTACCATTTAAAAAGCGTGACTTATATATAATAAGTTTTGTTTTTGCTCTCGTAACACCAACATAAAAAAGACGAGTTTCATTTTCAATTTCATCAATCTCGCCAAAAAGCTGATTGTTAACAGCATCACTCGTTGGTATTATATCCTTTATCATATCAAGCATTATTACTGTGTCATATTCTAATCCTTTACTTGAATGAAGCGTTGTTAACGTTATGTTAGAGGTTTTATCAATATTCCTATTTTCGTGTAGTGACACCTGCATATCATTAAGCTTATCTATATAATCATACATCGTTTTGACGCCATCTGCAAGACATATTGCAGTATTAATTTTTTGATATGCATTTGTTTTTGTAAACCCATCATTTAATCTATTATCTATATAATTTCTATAGCCAAGTGTGTCTAAAATATAATCAATTGCTTTTGTTGGTTTCATTGTCATAAGCCGTTTAAATCCTGAGTTATAATGCTTCATTTGATTTTTCTTATAATCTGAAAGTGAAGATACACTTGAAGCACAAGAAAACACGCTATCATATTCACCTATATTATTTTCTACATATTCAAAAACACCTTTTGAAAGTCCCATTTTATAATATATCTGCTTAAAATAGTTCATGTCTTTAGGGTCAACTGAAAGCATTATATATGCAACAATATCACGCATTACAAATGATGTGAAGTAAGTTAATTTGTGTTCCTTTATGTAGAACGTTAGATTGT
>DAMDCT010000015.1:4459-7734 GCA_032091455.1 Oscillospiraceae bacterium
TTTATATAATAAATCAATAATCGGAATTGCAGATTCATTATTACGATAAATAACTGCAAGCGTTTTTTCTTTTGGATAAGATTTTATATAATCTACTGTTGCTTGATATTGCTCTGAAAAATCTTTTAATGGTGCGATTTTGATTGAACCACTATTTTTATTATTGCAAAACATTTCTTTTGAGTATCTTTGCTTATTCTGCTTTATAAATTCATTTGATTTTTTAACAATATCACTATTTGAACGGAAATTTTGTTCCATTTTAATAATTGTTGCATTATCATATAATTTATTAAAATCAAGCAATGCCTTTGGATATGCACCACGAAAAGAATAGATACTCTGATCCTCATCCCCCACCATAAACACGGAGTTTCCTTTTACCAAAAGTCCTATTATTCTATGTTGGACTAGGGAAGTATCCTGTGCTTCATCGATATTAATATGCCTGTATTTTTTATTAAAGCACTCTAATATCTCGGGAAGTTTGGTGAAAATATCATATGTATACGTTAACATATCATCATAATCAATTAGACTATTTTTCTTTTTATATGCTTCATAATCTATAAATATTTTAACAAATGATGTGACTTCTTTCTCCAACTCTAACATCTGCTCTTTTGTAAGCATCATATTTTTTGAATAACTGATTTGTCGGTCGAGTGTTTCAAGCATATCATCTGTAAGATATTCTTCGTTATGTTTCATGTAAATTTCTCTAAGCAACTTAGATTTAAGTCCATTTATTTCACTTTCAGAAATTAGCCTTGGCATAGTTCTATTTTTGACCTTTGCGTAGTAGTTTAAAACTGCAAAACAAAAGCTATGTATTGTCTTAAATTCAGGAACAATGTCAGTTTTAGTCTGAAACAAACTAATATAGCGACGTTTCATATCCTTTGCAGTTTCTTTACTGTATGTAAGAGTTAGCATAGAATTGCCATTGACTTTATAATTTATTAAAAGGTTAGCAATCCTACTTACAAGCACGGTAGTTTTTCCAGATCCGGGTACTGCCAATAAAAGGGTGTTTTTGTCTAAACACAAAACACCCTTTTGTTGTTGCTCATTAAGAACTATATTGTGTTTAGTTTTTAAAAACTCAATAACATCCATCTATTTTATTCCTGCTTTTGTTTTCTTATAATTGAACCTTTTTTAACAGCCCTATCACACTTTATTTTCAGTTTCATCAAAGGATGACACGCAGCCTCTAATGGCTCGGCCTTATCATTGAATAACTCCTCAATTTTTAAGTTAAACGGTTTTGATGAAGGTTCAAGAACTTCTGTTTCATCATTAAGCCAAAATTTATTTTTCTGTGTACAATATAAATAGCCGTCTTTACAATCATCAACAACTGCAATTACGTCGTAATCTCTTGTATATCCACCAGTTTCGTAATACTGCGTTGGAGTATCAAAATAAAATCCAGTTGTATATTTCCTGTGACTTACTTTTTGTACTTCGTCAATTAGCCATTCATCAATTTTAAAGTTTTCAGGATCTTTCATATATTGGTCAACTGCCATTTTATATGCATTTGTTATAACTGAAACATAGTAAGATGATTTTGCTCTACCTTCTATTTTAAGGCTTGTAACTCCTGCTTTTATAAGTTCATCAATATGTGCTATCATACACAAGTCCTTTGCATTAAGGATATAGCTTCCTTTATCGTCCTCAAATATAGGGTAATAATCATTAGGTCGCTTTTCCTCTACAAGATAATAGCCCCATCTGCATGGCTGTGCACATTCCCCACGGTTAGCATCACGTCCTGTAAGATAATTTGATATTAGACATCTGCCTGAAAACGACATACACATTGCTCCATGCACAAACACTTCAATATCCATGTCATCAGGGATTCTACGTCTTATTTCTGCAATATCCTCCATCGGAACTTCTCTTGCAAGCACAACTCTTTTTGCCCCCATTTCATAAAATGCTAGTGCAGTTTGAAAATTTATAATTCCTGCTTGTGTTGAAATATGAATTTCCATATTAGGAGTATGCTTTTTTATTAGCGATAAAACACCAATATCAGACGCAATAACTGCATCAATGCCAATTGACTCCACAAATTTTAAATATTCTGGTAGTTTGTCGATTTCATCGTTTCTAGGTAGTGTGTTGCAAGTTAAATACACTTTTACATTGTTTTGATGTGCATATATAACTGCACGGGTTAGCTCATCATTATCAAAGTTAGTTTGAGATGCACGCATTCCAAACTCCTTACCTGCAAGATATACCGCATCTGCTCCAAACTGAACAGCTGCTATCAGACGTTCAAAATCACCTACTGGTGATAAAACCTCTGGTCGTTTTAAGTTAGTCATAAAATTCTTCCTTTTTTGCATCTATACTTGTTTCATTTTAAATGCTATTAATATAGTCCTGCTCTTCTAATGTTTCTTTCATGCTCTTTTAAAGTTTTACCGTAATAGAACTTTCCATCTTTACTTGAGCAGAAGAAGTAATAATCTGTCTTTTCGGGGTCAAGTGTTGCTTTTATTGCATCAAGACCAGGATTGCAAATTGGACCTGGTGGCAAACCTGCATCCTCATAAGTATTATAAGCGTCTAATACTTTTTGATCTAATATACTCATTTGTAGTTTAAGCTGATTTGCATAATCCCTTGTTGGACAAGCCTGTAAATTAGGATAAACAGCTTTATTGTTCAACCTATTAAAATAAACAGATGCAACTTTACGCATTTCAGAAGTCTTGCCAGCTTCTTTTTGTACAATTGAAGCAATTGTTATTGTTTCCTCTAACGTATATCCCATTTTTTTCATCTGTTCACGCATTTCTGCTGTTATGTTTACATCAAACTGTCCAAGTAACTTCTTAGCTACATTCAGTGGGTTATCATTTTTAAAAAAGTTATGTGTTTCAGGGAAAACAAACCCTTCATATTTGTGAAATTTCAATGGGTTTTTACTTAATTCAGTTTCAAATTGGAATTTAAATGTTTCCTTATCAAGCGTATTAATAAAATCTTTTGCTTTACATACACCACTTGTCTCTAATTTTTTAGCCATTTCATATATTGTTAAACCTTCTGGAAGCGTAACTTTTACTTCTTCCTTTGTTTTAGCATATTTTTTAAGCTCTTCTATAATTAAATCATATGACATATTTGAATTTAATTTATATTCACCATAATTTAGTGCGCCCTTTGATTTGGACAATTTATAATATACTTTAAATAAAAAAGATGAATTGATTACACCATAATCTTTAAGTTTATCTGCAATTCCA
>DAMDCT010000015.1:7744-9576 GCA_032091455.1 Oscillospiraceae bacterium
AATCTGACGGTCTGGTTTTTTAATACCATAAACATCTTTTGCAGCAAAAATAATAGAAAGCGAAAGCAATACAGATAATCCGATAATAATAAATGCTCCCATAATTTTCGCAAAAACACTCAGGTGTCTTTTAGGTTTCACTTTAGCATCACTATAATAATCTGGAATATGTTTAAGTTCATCATCAAGCTTAAGCTCAAAAGAGGGTTTTTTAGTTATTACTTCAGTTTCTTCTAAAGCATCTGTTTGTAGTTTTTCATCATCTTTAATTTCTTCACTCATGTTGTTAACTCCCTTTTATTAAGCTTTCTTGTCGTTAATATATACTTCTGCGTAATTATATAATCTGCAGCAACATCGTATTTCCCACGTGGTAGCTTGCTAACAATACACTTATTATAACATATAGCGACCTTTTTTCCAGTGTATTTATTTAAAAATCTATCGTAATAACCTTTACCAAACCCTATTCGATAACCATCTTTGTCAAATGCAAACCCAGGCAATATAGCAATAGAGTCACTATAATTAATTAGACGCTTACACTTTTTAATGTCTGGCTCTAAGAGTGAAAATGTCGATTTTTCCAAATCATCAAATGACTCAATAATAAAAAAGTCCATGTTTCCTTTTTCGTCAGTACACTTTGGAACAGCAACAGTTTTGCTGTCCTTGAATCCTTGTTCAATAATAGCTATTGTATCAATCTCAAGGTTTGTTGAAACAAAGCACAATAATACTTTTGCATCTTTATATAGACTTGACGATAACAACCTATTTTTTATTTCCAAGTCATATCCATGCTTTTCTATTGGGTGCATGTTTTCTCTTATTCCTCGATATTTTGCCCTTAACTCTTTTTTTACTTCTCTAATATCATTTATTTTTGCCATATAACAGAATTCCTAACCTTAGTTGAAGATCCTTGTCCTAAAAGAGCTTCAATAAGTTCAAATGAGAATTCATTCGCAACTCCTGCTCCTCTTGCAGTAATTATATTACCATCAACCATAACTGTATCTCTTGTTACATTTGCACCTATAAGTTCATCCTCAAAGCCTTCATAACAAACGGCATTTTTGCCTGATAGAAGTCCTTTATGACCCAAAATAGACGGAGCTGCACAAATTGCACCAATTGGTATATTGTTTTTTACACAATAATCAATAATATCTAAAACCTGTTGTGATTTTTCCAAATTAATTGTTCCTGGCATTCCACCCGGAAGAACTATCATTTCGATTTTATCAAGTTCTACATCGAAAAGAGTTATATCAGATAATACTGTAACACCATGAGAACTAACCACCATTTTCCCCGTAACACCAACAGTTTTAACCTCTAATTCTTCACATCTTCTAAGATAATCAAGAGGAGTAAATGCTTCCACCTCTTCAAAACCATTTGCTAAAAAAATATATATCACTTATACTTCCCCCTTTTATTAATCAAGCATCATATTCATATATGGATATTTACTGCTTATTTCGTCTATACTCTCATCAATCCATTTATACATTCCGAATGGTTCACAATGCTTAGATTGATAATTTAATCCTCTTATCTTTATGGAATCGACTTTATATTTATTATATATAAAAGGCATAACTTTTTCAATCATATTTTTATTTAAGCTTGTTTCTTTAATGATATAAGTGTTATCTTTTTTATATCCAGCAAAATATCCTTCTTCACTATCCACACTAACATGAACAATATCACCACCTGCTTTGTTGAATTCATCAAATCTATAATCATTAAATGGTTGTATAAAATCAACAAATGAAGTTTTATTCTTTAAATATTCTGCTCTTAATTTTGAAAAGTTATCT
>DAMDCT010000015.1:9586-10989 GCA_032091455.1 Oscillospiraceae bacterium
GTACACTCCTGTATTTTGACGTTGTCAGTTTTAATAGAACTACTTGCTTTATGCTCTTCTATTCCTAAATAAAAAGCTGTTTTATATCCCACTTTTTCATACATATTAAAAAGAGATTGTGATTGAGGTACAAGACATAAAAAACTATAGTTTTTTTCTTTTGCAATCTTTACTGCTTTTTCTTCTAGCGTTGTCATAATTCCCATACCACGATATTTCGGCATTGTTGCTACTGCATAGATATATAAGCCATCGTGTTCTTTGTTTTTAACACATAGCTTTGATGGTATCATAAAAAGCATTGAAACAGGTTTAGCCCCATCAAACGCAACAAGAGGAATACTTGCTTCAAAACAATTATCGAAAAAATAGTTTATATATTCATCGGTATCGCCAAAACAAATTTTCCATATGTTTTTCATTTCATCAACATTACTAATAACAGGATGTCTTACTTCTATGCTCATTTTAATGATACTCCGTATTTTGACAACAAAATTGCAGGATTATAAGAAAGTTTAGCTTTACGCAATCCCTCAATTCCTAAATCTTCTTCTCTATTAACATACTCATACTCGCTTGCCATATTAAAAACGAATTCATGGTTTATTGCAGGGTATGCCCCCTGTATATCCGAGAAAGCTTTTTCTATATGAACGTTCACTGTGTTCGAGTTCAAACGCTCTGCCATTGTATATGCAATAACTCTACCATCAACTCTTAAAAGCCCACCAAAAAAGCCAAGTTCTTTATAATATTTAAAACTTTGCTTTACTGCGCAAAACTCTGCCTTTTTGCTTTCGTCCATTCCGCAATCATTCAAAACACACCATTGTCTATTCATTTCTAGGCAATCTTCCATATTTTCATCTGTTAATGTCTCGAAGCTCCAGTTATTATCTTTAAATCGTTTTATATGATTTCGCTTGCCATGATATTTTTTACCTGAAAGATTTATTAAATCTTCACTCTTATAAATATAATCTGCTAAATCTCTATCCTCTTCAATGATAAATTTCCCCGGAAATAAATCTTCGAGTTCTACTCGTTTTTCCTCTAGTAAACTATGCATATGAAATTCATATCAGTTATGCGCACAATACTCAAGAAGTTTTTCTATAACTGGTTTTATATCTCCTTTACCTGCTGGGTATAAGAATGAAAAGCCTTTTTCATTCTCTAAAGCCGCCACATAAAATCCATCTACATTTGCAACCTTTATATCATAACTATTTCTCCAAATAAAGTTATTGCCAAACGAATATTCACTTGACATATAGTCACATTTATCTAGTATTTCTTTAATCCAATCTCTATCTTCAATGGTTATACTTTTTAAATCAATCATCGATTAAACCTCATTTATCCTTCTTAATATCTCTCTCGTTATTTTTTCTATAGGA
>DAMDCT010000015.1:10999-13966 GCA_032091455.1 Oscillospiraceae bacterium
CCCATCGCAACACTCAATTACTGACCAGTCTTGCTTTGCCGCTGAATATTTTGCAGTTTGTTGACATTTTTCAAGATAGCTCATGTTATTTTCATGAATATCCTTTTTAGTTTCATCGCCATTATATCTTTTAAAAATAAGTTCATCTGCTACTTTTCTAGTCATATTCAAAAAGATTACTTTATTAGGTTTTGGCAATTCAAGTTTATTATACTCATAGTCATCTAACCATAACAGAAAGTTATCCCATTCGTTTTGTGGTAATTTCACCATTTGATGAATAGCATTAGAACTCACATATCTGCTTGCAATTATTGTATATCCTTTATTGTAGTATTTTTGCCAATGTTGCTTAAAACTTGCATAACGGTCTACTGCATAAAAACTTGATGCTGCATATGCATTTACATCATCTGCATTTTGTGAAAACTCACCATCAAGATACATCTTTACTAAAGTGGAAGATGGATTGCTATAATCGGGATATGATATTAGCAAAACCTTATCATCAATAGCCCTTAAAGTGTCATATACAATCTGTGCTTGCGTAGTTTTTCCACTTCCATCAAGCCCATCAATAACTATTATTTTGCCTTTTTGTTTTTGTGATTCCATGTTGTGTAAACCTTCCTTGCAACAGTGTATATTTATTTTTCTGTGCTTTTATGCAATTGTGTATAAAATCCTCTCATATCCTGCATTTTTCCACAAGTCATTTTTCCTTCAGAACATGCATTTTTATAACAGCTTGGTCCAGCAGATGAGAATAGCGTTGGTGCTACTTCACATACTAATCTTAACATTTCATCAGCAACTGCTTTAATTTCCCATTGAGCACGGTTACAACAACGATGTTTGAAAAAATTAAGCAAACTTCTTGCATTCATTGTTGCAATCATTTGAGTATCACATGCATTGGGAAGTACAAATCGTGCATCCTCAATTGCCTTTTTTTCTGCCTTTGACTTTGCAGATTTTTCAGTTTGTCCTTCTTCTAAAAACATATTAAAATGTTTTTTTGTTAGTATGTCCGTTAATTTACGGTAAGTGTCAATATCATATTGCATTGCATTAATAAAAATCTCTTTTGCATATTCATCAGCTTCAATTTCAGGAGGTATTACAAAAGAAAACTTGTCCTCCTTAACATATCGTTGACTTTGAACGCTATAAGAGGCTAATCTATGGCGTGTAATTTGTGCTAAAAATGATCTTGATACTCCCTCAATTCCAAATGTAAAGCTTACATGTTCAATTGGGCTTTCATGTCCTATATTTGCAAGCATCTGTACAAAATCTTCTGCCTTTTCATCAGTCAATCCATCATAAAGCTCGTCTATCGTTGTGTTAGCATAACATAGCTTTGCAGCACATGCTATAGTTTTTTCTGGGTTTGGTGTGTGTGATATTAGTGTTACCTTCATTTTTTACCTCCTGATTTTTATTACTTTTTAGCGAAAGGGGGATACTTCCCCCTTATCGCTTATCAGTATATTTTAAACTTTATTTTCCTTAGGTTTTATGTAAAATTTATTTTATAATTACCATTTATACTTAGTTGTTATTTCTATTCTTCTTGACATCCACATTCACCTAGTTTAGGTGGGAAAAATTCGTTTACTGGAAACTTAATCTTTTTAAACATTTCACAAGGATCATCAGTCGTTGTTACGCATTCTTTATCAGGGATACAGAAATCATAAACAGGAACCATCATTTGAACTGTTCTCTCTAGCTGACATATTGAGAATAATCCTACACTTAAATAAACGAGTTTTCTAGGGCTAACAGTATCAAATTCATCATCAAATAATCTTGATACAACTTCTGGACAAGTAAATGTTACTTCTTGTAGATTTGCTGGTGCATCACATAGTTTGCAAGCAAGACATATAGGGTTAACTACAGATAAACTTGCTTTTGGAATGTTTTCGTCATCGCAACAATTTTTAGCATGATGTACAGTAACTCTTTCAGATGTAAATGAATTTACACTTCCCTCGCTACCATAGAGAATTACTTTTTTAGTAAATACGCAAATTCCTTCAACCTTTACAGGTGGTGTAAGTGGTGATATAACCGCATCAAGTTTAGCTAGGAAATAAAAAGTCATATCAACGTAATAAAATCCTTTGTTAAATGGAACGGGTTCCACATCCATAAGCACTGTAAACACTTGTACACACTTGTTTTTTATACTTATTGCATTATTTACTATTGCTTGATTAAGGGGTGTAAAGTAAACTTGCAAATCTTCTAGGCAGTCTTTATCAGAACACGAATCATAGATCCTACCAGCATTGATGCATACTGCTTCTTTAAACGTATTTGCGCCATAGTTTTGTTGTGATGCAAATTTTGAATCAGCCATGTATATCCTCCTAATAATGTATTTAAAAAAGCAATGCAAACATTGCTTTTTTATTGTGCTGAAAGCAGATGTTTACCTGCTTTAGGCTTTACTTTTAAATATATACCATTAATACATCCATACAGTAAAAGCACAACCTCAATACATATTATGAAAAAATATACTTTTTGTGCTTTAAAATTATCTCAAGATAATTTATATTTTATTAAGCTTAGCGAAATTTGCCATTATTTTTTTTGTACCAACTTTATCAAATGATATTTCTACTAAAGTATCATTACTCATTTTTGTCATTGACATAACTTTACCCTTACCAAACATCTTATGCATAACATTATCGCCTACACCATAGTTTATGCTTGCTTTTTCCATTTGTTTCGCAACGCCGACTACACCCTCTAATTCAGGCTTATACTTAGCTTTTGCTTTTACTGGTCTTGGAGCAAATCCATAAGCCTTTACAGTATCATCAATTAGTAGTACAAGTTCATCAGGTATTTCTGCTAAAAATCTTGATGGCATATTCCTAGTTGTTCTACCAAACAACATACGTTGAGCACTGTTTGTAAGATATAAGTTTTCTTTGGCACGAGTTA
>DAMDCT010000015.1:13976-14867 GCA_032091455.1 Oscillospiraceae bacterium
ATGCCAAACGTCGTTCTTCTTCTAACTCTGATTGACTTGCACATGATAAAAAGCTTGGGAAAATTCCGTCTTCCATACCAACAACAAAAACGCTCTTAAATTCAAGTCCTTTTGCAGAATGCATTGTCATCATAATAACGCTATCATCAGAACTATTAATACTATCAAGTTCAGTATAAAGAGAAACTTCCTCTAAAAATCCTGCAAGTGTTGCTTCTGCATTTTCTTGTTCATATTTTACAAGATTTGATTTAAGCTCTTCGATATTTTCTATTCTTGCTATTCCCTCTTTACCTTGTGCTTTAAGATACTCATTATATCCTGTTTTTTCTACAAGTTGGTCTAATAATTCATCAAGTGGGACTTTTGAAGATAACTCAGCTAGTTCTTTGAGCATATCAACAAACTTAATTAAGCTTACACTTTTTTTAGCAATTACTTCATATTTTTCAGAATTCTCCAAAACGCTAAACATTGAAATGTCTAAACCTTCTGCAATTGCTTCTATATTCTTAATTGTAGTTCCGCCTATACCTCTTTTAGGTTCATTTATAATACGTTTTAATCGTACAGAATCACTCACATTCTCTATTACATGAAAATATGCAAGTATATCTTTAATTTCCTTACGGTCAAAGAACTTATGTCCTCCAACAATTTTATATGGAATTCCCGCTTTTACAAGCTGATGCTCCATAGTTGCTGATTGTGCATTCATACGGTATAAAATTGCATGGTCTGAAAATTTCATGCCCTTCTCTATATCGCTTTCAATCTGTTTGACTACAAAAGTTGCTTCACTTATTTCATCAGGACTTTTATAAGCTGTTATTTTTTCTCCAGCACCATTATCAGTCCATAAATTTTTGCCTTTTCTCGCAGTATTATTTT
>DAMDCT010000015.1:14877-24679 GCA_032091455.1 Oscillospiraceae bacterium
ACCTCATTTGCTGTATCAAGAATATTTTGAGTTGAACGATAATTTTGTTCTAAACGAATTACAGTTGCATCTTCATATTCTTTTTCAAAGCTGAGAATATTCTCAATTGTTGCTCCTCTAAACTTGTAGATACTTTGGTCATCATCACCAACAACACAAAGATTTCGATTTTTTTCACTTAGCAAACTTACAAGTTTATACTGCGCATGGTTTGTGTCTTGATACTCGTCAACAAGTATATATTTATACAAGTTTTGATAGTGATCTAACACATCAGGATTTTCAGTAAAAAGTCTAACAGTTAAACAAATAATATCATCAAAATCAACTGCATTTGCTGATTTAAGCTTACTTTGATACAATTTATATACATTGCCTATTGCCTTTTTCCTAAAGTCCTCACCGTTTTCTTCTAGGTATTGCTCTGGCGTTTGCATTGAATCTTTTGCACGGCTTATATCACCTAAAATTGCTTTTATTGGATACATTTTATCATCAAGGTTAAGGCTTGATAAACAATCCTTAATTACTCTTCCACTATCGTCAGAATCATATATTGTAAAACTTTTATTGTAACCTAATGCTTCTATTTCACGCCTTAAAATTCTAACACAAATTGAGTGGAAAGTTCCAGCATTAATATGTGTAGCAGTTTCCCCAAGCAATGCTTGTAATCTCTCCTTTAGCTCATTTGCTGCTTTGTTTGTAAATGTAATTGCTAACATATTCCAAGGGTTAACAGGTGTTACATCAAATATTTCTTTTACACTCTCAATATCATAATCAGATTGATTTTCTATTTGATGTAGAAAAGAAATGTCATCATCACTTATTGAAGTTTTAACATCATCATTATAATATGCATCTCCAAAATTCAATATGTGAGCAATACGGTTTACCAAAACAGTTGTTTTTCCGCTTCCAGCACCAGCTAAAATCAAAACAGGGCCTTTAACTTTAAAAATAGCCTGTTTTTGCATATCGTTCATTTTTTTGAATCTGTTTTCAAGTATAGCTTTTTTCATCGTTATAAATTGTTGCTTATTAACTTGCATTCATATTACCTCAATATTTCACTTTCACATTATTCACTTCTATTATATCACACTTTACTACTTTAGGATAGTGAAATTGACTGTTTATTTATATAATAATAATTTCATTTACAGTAAAACGCAGTTTTCATAAAAAAATTTGATTTATGTGGCTATATAATATTATAGTTTCAAATATTTTATTTTATATTGAGTTAAATTGAATTTCAAATACTGCACCTTTATCACTATTGTAAGCAATTAAATTTCCATCAATAAATCCTATTGCAGATTTTGCAATAGCAAGACCTAATCCCGTATTACCTTTTTCACCCCTATAAAAGCGATCAAATATATATGGTAAATCTTTTTCATTGATTCCTTTTCCATCATCACAAATTTTAATAATAACTTTATTCTTTTCTTGGTATAAGTCAATACCAACTGTTTTATCCGCATATCGAATACAATTTGATGCAATATTAATTATTATTTGTGACAATAAATTTTCATCTGCCATTATAAAAATAGGATTTTCAGGTAAATTCAAATTAATTTCTTTTTTATCTTTCAAAGCTATCCCATATAGTGTTTGGCAATATTCCTTCAAAATATCACAAATGTTAATTTTAACTAAAGTCTTGCCATAAGTTTGATTTTCTATACGAGATAACATTAATAACTGGTCTACAATTATATTAAGGCGCTTACTTTCACTGTTTATAATTCCTGCTGCTTTTTTAGTATCACTTAGTACTCCTAGTTCAATTCCCTCAGAGTAGCCTTGAATTGACATTAGTGGCGTGCGCAACTCATGTGAAGCATTTTGCAAAAATGCTTTTTGTGCTTTATCATAAGCGTTTAGTTTTTTAGACATTGATGATATGCTTTCTTCTAACTTAAATAGCTCTATTATTTTAGTTTGTTGAGATGATAGTTTAAAATCTCCATCACCAATTTTATCAGTAATTTTACAAAGTTCTTTAACTGGTTTTGAAATTCTATTTGAAATATCATTAGCTATTAAAATACTAATAATTGTAAAAAACAACATTACGATAAACAGCATTATATTTACTATTGTTATTATATCATTTGCTCTACTTAATGAAGATACAAATACAAGACTACCCGATTTCTCATTTGCCGTTTTCGATATTTTTTCTCTCAGCACAAGATATTTTTTTGAGTCAACTTTTATATTCTGTACTACACCTCTCTCATAATATAGTACCCTCTTGCTAACAAGTTCTATAACATTATCATTCAAAAAACTATCAGAGCTATTTCTAGGATAAATTAAATCTCCATTTTTACCAATTATTAAAAATTCCGTATTAATTGTTAGCTTTGAAGCTTTGAGTGTTTCTTTTATTTTTGAAAGTGAAGAGTCTACTTCACTTAAATTATTAAGTGAATCATTATTAAGTATTTCGTTTTTTATGAGCTTATTTATGGTTTTAACTGTGTTTTGTAGTTCTTTTGTTGCTGTTTTATGCACTTGAATATTGATAACTATATTAAAAATAGTTAAAGATACCATGGGTATCAAAATAATAAGTAGCAGGAATGGTAACAGTATTTTCTGCTTAATCGTTTTCATCAGCACATACCTCAAGCTTGAAACCATAACCCCATACAGCAGATATTCTAACTGTACTATTTTGAAGTTTTTTTCTAAGCCTTTTAATTACATCATCAGTTGCTCTTGTTTCTACGTCAAAATCATATTGCCATACATTTTTAAGTAATTCTTCTCTAGATAATGCTTTGTCCTTATTTTTTAAAAAATAAGCAACTAGTGCAAATTCAGTTGGTGTTAATTGAATAATACTTTCATCAATGAATACTTCACGAGTTTTTAAATTTATTCTCATATTTCCAGCCGATAGAACACTCTGTTCTTTAATTATGTTATTATTGCTCATCCGTCTAAAAATAGCTTTAACTCTTGCTATTAATTCCATTGGCGAAAATGGCTTAGTTAAATAATCATCAGATCCTAATGTAATCCCTGTAATTCTATCAATTTCGCTATCTCTTGCTGACACAATGATTATTGGCACATTGCTTATCTCCCTGATTTTAGAACATAGTGTTAGTCCATCTGTTCCTGGCATCATTATATCAAGGATAACCATATCTGCTTGTCGTTCTATAAACGCCCTTAAAAGCGAATTTCCATCTTCAAAAGCAACCACAGTAAACTCTTCACTTTGTAAAAATGAACAAATAAGCTCTCTAATATTCTGATCATCATCTGCTATGTATACTATTTTATTCATACTATCACCCAACACCATTATATATTATATTTTATTATAAATAAAGCAGTAAAATTATTGCCACTAATTTGCCACAATTTAAGCTATATATTTATTATGGATTAATGATATAATTGGCATACAGATAGAGTTTAAATATCTTGCCTATATTTTGCCACAGTTTATCCCTTGATTTACGTTTACATTTTAGATTATAATAAAATCACAGGAGGTGCATCATTGAAAAAAGTTTTATTAGTTTTGTTTCTCACTACACTAACATTATTTTTTACAGGTTGTAATTCAGGTAATTCTAAAAGCATTGATAGCGATGCAAACAGTCAAATTAGTAGTAACGAATTAACAGAGTCAAAAAATGTTACAAGCGAAACGCAAGAAAAAAATGAAAATTTGTCTAGTACTACATCTTCACAAAAGATGAAAGAAACACAAAATACTTTAAGCCAACTTGACGAGATTAAAGACATTTTAAACTCACTTGATGATTTACAAGAAAATGAGTTGAGTATCCCAAACCCATAAAATATAAAATATGAAAGGTGACTAATTTTATGAAAAAATCAATTATTTCGTTATTAATCGTATCATTACTAGTATCATCTCTTTCAATATCAGTGTTTGCTGATAACAACGCAAAAGGCAAACAAGATAGCAAATCAGCACAAAGTAATAATGAACAAATAATAGAAAATAGCGATAACGACGATGGAGATAACAATAAAAATCAAAGCCAAACAAGATTGAATAAAGCTGAAGAATTAAAAGATAAACTACAAAAAATGGAACAAAAAATGACTGAAATAGAAAAAAAACGTGCTGAATTTGCAAATAAGAAAGAGGAATATAGTGCATTTAAAAATGCACTTAATGCGAATAAACAAAAAATGATTGCAAGTAAAAAAGAAAGCAATGTATTAAAGCAAGAAAATAATGTACTAAGATCCAAAATAGAAAGCAATATTGAAGCTCTAAAAGAAAAAGGCGAAGTTTTATCAGAAGAAAATCAAGCATTACTAACAGAATATACACAACAAATTAAGACAATAGCAGCTCAAATCAAAGAGACTCAAGGTCAAATTAACGATCTTATGAAAACTCATAAAGAATTTATGAAAACAAAAGACTATATTCAAATGGATGCAACTTTTGCTAAAATTTACGAAATACAAAAATTCAGAAATGAACAGTTAACAAAGATTAATGGCGTATTGCAACAAATGACAGCACTATTTTAATAAATCTCAACTAATATTTTCATAAGTTCCTCCTATTTTTGCTATTACTTTTTCATAATAAACAAAAGCATCCTCCTTAATAAATGGGGATGCTTCTGTTTTTGAAATAATTTTCAATAATCTTTCGTATATTTTACCTATAATTTTTTGTGAATATTTTTTTAACTTTTTTCAATAAAGTTATTGCCAACGTATGAATTATATGTTATATTATGTAGGGAAATGACCGAACACTCAGTTATAACTGTAGCGTCGGTTATTAATATTTTATGCTTAGAGATTTAGATCTCGTTAAAAATTTAAAGGAGTTGGAATTTTTGGACAAGTTTTTTAAACTAAGCGAACACAAAACATCCGTTAAAATTGAAGTTATGGCTGGTTTAACCACTTTCTTCGCAATGGCTTACATTATCTTTGTAAACCCTGGCATGCTTTCTGCACCTGCTACAATTATGAAAGATGAGGCACTCGCAAGTCAAATTTTTAATGCTACATTCTTTGCAACTTGTATCTCTGCTTTTGTAGGAACAATTTTAATGGGTCTGTTAGCTAAAATGCCATTCGCACAAGCTTCAGGTATGGGGCTTAATGCATTCTTCGCTTACACTGTTATGTTAACACTAGGTTTTACATATCAAGAAGCATTAGCACTTGTTTTAATTTCAGGTATTTTATTCATTATCATTACTGTCACAGGTGCTAGGGAAGCAATTGTAAGAGCTATCCCTAAAAATATTAAAATTGCTATTTCTGGTGGTATTGGTCTATTTATTGCATTCGTTGGATTGAGAAATTCAGGTTTAATTACGAACAATGACGCTACTGCTGTTAGTCTAATTGATTTTAGTGCATTATTCAAAGCAGATACAGCTTTAGAAGTTAAGGTTAAAATTTGGGGTGCAATTATTGCAGTTATTGGATTAATTATCATAGCTGTTTTATACTGTCTTAAAATTAAAGGCTCTGTATTAATTGGTATTGCGATTACGACACTAATAGGCATTCCTTTTGGTGTAAACGTTATTCCACACGGTGCATTTGCAAACTTTGGAACTAATTTTGCAACACAATGGAACGACTTTATTCATGTTGGTTTGTTTGGATGTTTTAAAGGCTTTGCTTCTATTTTTGCCGGTAAAGATTTTCTTGGTTCAATTATAACAATAATTATTGTTGTTATTTCTTTCTCACTTGTTGATATGTTTGATACTATCGGAACTCTTCTAGGTACTGCTAAAAAAGCTAACCTTTTAGATGAAGATGGCAATATGCCAGGTATGAAAAACGCATTACTTTGTGATGCTATCGCAACAACAACTGGTGCATTACTTGGTACTTCAACTGTTACTACATATGTTGAGTCTAGTGCTGGTATTGGCGAAGGTGGTAAAACTGGTTTAACATCAGTTGTAACTGCAATAATGTTTTTAGTTGCTATTCCATTGGCACCATTTATCGGAATTGTTTCTGTTGCTGCAACTGCTCCAGCATTAATCTTTGTTGGTGCTTTAATGCTAATGGGATTAAAAGATCTTGATTTTGATAATCTTGATGAACTGTTCCCTGCATTTTTAACTATTGCTATGATGCCACTAACTTATTCTATTGCTAACGGTATAGCATTCGGTTTGATTTCTTACACACTTGTAAAAGTATGTACTGGTAAATTTAAAGATGTGAAAATCCTAACTGCTATACTTGCGTTACTATTGTACGATTCTTTATGATGGGCATGTAACACAAATATTTAAACTTATATAAAATACCACTTTGCATTTTATGTGCAAAGTGGTATAATATTTTGTGGGACTTTTAAAATTAACAAAACGGATTATATTCCGTTTGAAAAAGGATGGAATTAAAATGGATAAATCATATGAACTAACCGTTGCAGGACTAAAGCGCGACCTTCCTCTATGCAAAGTATCTAATGAATTATATATTGGTGCGTTTGTTATTTTTGGTGATGTTGAACTTACAGTTGCAACAGCTACTGAGTTATTAAAAATCGCACCGCCACATGACATTATGATTACCGCTGAATCTAAGGGCATTCCGCTTTTATATGAAATGGCAAGGCAAAGTGGTGAAAATAAATATCTTATTGCTAGAAAAGCACCTAAGCTATATATGAAAAATGTAGTTTCTACTGAAGTAACTTCAATTACTACTGCTAAAAAGCAAATGCTTTATATTGATAGTGAAGACGTGGCCTTAATGAAGGGCAAACGTGTTGTCATCATTGATGACGTTATTAGTACTGGTGAGTCATTACGTGCTGTTGAGAAGCTTGTAAAGCAGGCTGGTGGCATTGTTGCAGGAAAAATGGCAATCCTTGCTGAGGGTGATGCAAAATATCGTGATGATATTAAATATCTTGAGTACCTACCTTTGTTCAATGCTGACGGCACTGAAAAAGACGTATAGTAAAATTTAATGATTATAATGCAGATACGTCAACTTTTATATGAAGTTGACGTATCTGTTATATTTGTATACCAAAACCACTCTTTACATGGGTGGTTTTGGATATACAATAAAGTCCACACACCAAACGGTGAGTGGACTTTATCTATAACATCAAATATTAATTACTTAATTTCTGGTAAGCTTGCAGCAGCTACTGATTGACCAACACGTCTTGTTTTCTCATCAGGAGTTTCAGCTTTTGCGCTTACATGTGCGTACTCATCTGCTAATACTTCATTTGCAAGGTTTAAAATAATGTCTCCGCCTTTGCCTGACATTACACGTCCTAACATTAGGATATGTTTTACGTCATAGAAATCAGCATAGTAGCCAAGTGCATGACCTAAATATACACCAATTGTCTCAAAAATCTTGATTGCACGAGCATCATCTTTTGCCATTAATTCTTGAACAACTTTTAGCTTCTCAGCAGGTGATGCTTCTTCATCAAGTTCAATTCCAGCAGGTTTTGCTAGTTTGATTACACTGTCTTGTGAGAAGTATTTAACGCCACAGCCAATATCTCCAGACCACTCATCTTCCATTGCTGTTGGTTGAGCATCGATTGGAGCAAATGCTAATTCATTTAACCAACCAGTAATGTTGTCATCTTTATCAACATAACCAACGGCTTCAGAAGTACCCATTGCAATACCTAGAACTTCACCTTCGTTTAGTCCCATTGCGCCAGCAAGAGCAGTTACATCACCATCGTTTACAACTTCAATTGGAACATCACCAATTTCTTTTGCAGCGCGAATATAAATATCTTTAACTTTTGCATCAAACTCATCACGAGGAACTTTTAAGAATAGTGATGCAACCATTGTACGATTATCAATGTAAATACCAGCAGAAGATACACCTATTGCATCAACTCTTGCCATTTTTGAAGCGGCAGTTTTAAATGACTCAAGTATTCCATTGAAATGATAATCTGAATCCTCTGTCGTTTTAGGGAACCAAACAACTTCTTCACTGTAAACACATTCGCCATCAATAACAGCTGAAACTTTACGGTCACTTCCGCCTGCGTCAAAACCGATACGGCAACCATCAAGATGTTTACCAATAGCTTTTGCTTTTTCATTGGCACTAGGTTTCTTTGCGAAATCAGGAACATTTACAACCTCAAAAGGTTTTTCGTAAACTCTTTCCATGAAGTCGAAGTCAAATGCGCGTGCGCCATCTGTGCTATAAGTTTTTGCAATGTAGTTATATATGTTCTCATCACCGCAAATATATACTTTAAATCCACCTTTTGCCCATAGCAAGAACTTAACTAATCTATCAACATAGTAGTTATCAGCCTCTGCCATATCTTGAGTGCCATGAATAAATGTGTCATATACAGAAATTAAACCTGCACTTCTTTCAACTGCAACTGAAAACGGTTTTCTTGCTGTTTTCAAAAATGCTTTGTTAAACGCTGAAAGTGGTACAAATGTTTCATCTAACACTGGGATATTCTTAATGTTTACTTCAATTCCATAAACGTTCATTATAATTCTCCTTTGATGTATTAATCTAGTTTGTAAACAAAACTTACAAAATTAATTATAAAGCTTTTCAATTAAAAATGCAATAGAAAATACAATGATATACTTATTTTATACTCATTTAATATTAAAAGAGTATAAAATATAAGTATATCAAGCAACTACAACAAATAACCATGTTTTTTGTCATTCACTTATGTTCAAATTTCTATTCAAAAACAATATCATTATCGAAAACAAGTATTCGATTATTCTTCAAATAAAAACTTTATCATTATTTTAGGATTATCTAAAAATAGTCGGCAATAAAATTAAGTTTCTTATAAAACACTTTGCCGATTTTGTCTAAATCACTGTTTACTTTTACTTGTTCTATGTATTTTAATTCGTGAGTACTATGTGTACCAATTATCAAACGGGAAAAATCGTTAATGCTAAGTTCAATATCGCAAGGTTTTGAAGATATTTCTACACTTATAGCTTTTCCATTTTCAAATATTACTTCAAATGTATTATTGTTTTGTTCAATTTGATTATCAGTAATATTCATTACAAGCGATCCACAACCTTGATATTTCGCAAGCATTAGTGTTTTTTGTACATTCACAACTCTAACCATTCCATTAAACCAATTTTCACGTTTATGAGAATATAAAGACCATTCATTAATATAACTTGTAATATTAATATCAAGGGGTAATTTGAAAATAACGTGTTCATAGTATGCAGAGTATGCAAGAGTATGATTTAGCAAGCCTTTAAAGCCTTCCATATCGCTAAAATAAAAATGTCTACAATGCATATTAAATCTGTCGCCATCTTTTTCTTTTGTGAATGACATCACACCTTTGGCTATACCATTTATGTCCTTATAAACATATGTGTATTGTTTATCTTTTGCAGGGTTTGCTTTTTTAATAAACTCATAATCAATATCTTCACGTTTAACCATTAGATTATAGCCACTTGCAAAATCATCATAAACCTTTTTAACATCATCTATGTGACTTCCGTTTTCGACTAAATGCATTTGTCCATCTGCTTCAGGGAAACGTTTAATTGACTTTAAATTTATACTATAACTCATAACTTCACCACAGATTGCGTATCCGAATTTGCTATAATAGCTTGTACTAAATGGATATAAATAAGAAAAGGTGAAATCTTGATTATACATATCTTTTAATGAACAATTAAAGCATTCTCTAATTGCACCATGTCTACGATACTGTGGTAATGATGATACTGCTCCTATTCCTGTCATTTTAACAATATTGTCA
>DAMDCT010000015.1:24697-26282 GCA_032091455.1 Oscillospiraceae bacterium
TACGTTGTATGGCAAAGCTGAAATAAATGCCATCATATTTTCTTCTTCATCAAACGCAGCCCATTTTTCAAGATAATATAAATCTCCTCTTCCCTTTGGGTTGTTTTTTGCATCATTTACTAATTCCTCGCATAGCTTTGAGTTATCAATCTCAAATTCGAACGCTATACCAAAAAGTTCATTAGTTCTTCTTAATTCGTTTTCTTTAATTTTTCTTACTATCATTATGTCATCGCCTTTCACATTAATTCTAAAGTTAAAACATTTAACACTAATATTTATAGGTTAACTCACTTGTAAAGCCTGATTGGAACACATCAATATAGTTAAATGCTTTTGACGTACCAATCGAAACACATTCTATTGGATTTTCAGCCACTCTTGTTCTCACTTTGGTACGATGTTCAATAAATTCAGCAAGTCCTCCTAAAAGTGAGCCGCCACCAGTCATTAATATTCCATTTTCATATATATCACTAACAAGTTCAGGTGGAGTTTTCTCAATTACCTGCCTAATTCCGCTAACAACAGTCTCTCCAAATGATAATAAACAATCATATAAATCTGCTTGACTTACGGTTATTTTCTGTGGATAACAAGTTAAAAGATTCCTTCCCCTAACTTCAGTAGTAATATCATTAGATGGATTAAATATGTTTCCTATTTCTTTTTTAACTTTTGATGCCATACATTGCCCAATTGAGAGCTTGTACTTAGTAGAGAAAAACTTAATAATTTCATTATCGAGTTTATTTCCCGCTAACTTAATTGATTTTGATTCTACTACACCCGAAAGAGATATAACCGCAATATCTGTGGTTCCCCCACCAATATCTACTATAAGTGAACCGTTAGGCTTGGTAATATCAATTCCCGCACCGATTGCAGCCGCAATTGGCTCATCAATTAAATAGACTTTTCGTCCACCAGCATTAACAACAACTTCAATTAATGTACGTTTCTCAACATCAGTAATTGCTGATGGCACACAGATAACTACCCTATGTTTAACCAAAAAACTATTGCATGCAAGTTTTAGACAATACTTTAGTAACACCTCTGTTAAAACATGGTCGGAAATAACACCATCACTTAAAGGATATTCAGACTTAATGTATCCAGGTGTTCTACCAATCATTTTAAGTGCTTCATTTCCAACTGCTAGTATCGTATCATCCCTTGTATCTATTGCCACAATTGATGGCTCTCTTAATATCTCGCCCTCATTTTCTTTGTATATTATTGTCTTTGTTGTTCCTAAATCAATACCAATATCTAATGCGCCCATACCATCACCACTTCATAAATATTTTATAATAATTGTATCATATCTTGAATTATTTTACAATGCCCCTAGTTTTAGTTGCTGTAAGGCAAATAATATTTCTTACACCACTATTTAAAAGAGTTTTACTGCAAGCGTTGATTGTTGCACCCGTTGTAAATACATCATCAATTAGTAATATAGTTTTCCCTTTAATCAAATCAGCATTTTGTACCGTAAATGCACCATTAAGATTAGTTTGACGTTCTGCTGAATTTAGGTCATGTTGCTTTTTAGTTTTCTTTATCTTAATAAGCGAGT
>DAMDCT010000015.1:26292-28806 GCA_032091455.1 Oscillospiraceae bacterium
ATTGGAAGTCCGACATACTGTGATACCCATTTTGCTAGAAGTTCGGATTGATTATATCCTCGTTTTTTTAAGTCAGATTTATATAATGGAGCTGGAATTATCAAATCAATTTCTTGAACGATTGTAGTATTTTGCAGTACATCTACCATGTATTTTGCAAGTTTTCTTGCATTCAGCTTGTTATTGTTAAACTTTAAATCTCTAACTGCATTATCTGCACCCATTTCATAGTAAAATGGACATATTAGTTTTGAATAATAAATATCTTTGCAACTACATACTGTATTACTGCAAACAGGGCACATATTATTATCAATTAACGGTGCTGTATTGGCACAAACATCACATACAGTTTTATCGCATTCAATTGGTTTTCTACAAAACATGCACTTATTAGGAAAAAATATATGCAAAAAAACATCTGCAAACTTATTCATCTGAAAACACACTTTCTTTAAGCATTGTTTTTAGACCAGTATATCTAAGCATTCTCAGATTGTTCTTTACCATGAATTCAACCCTACCTTTAGAACCAATGATGACTAATATTCGTTTTGCCCTTGTTACTGCTGTATATAATAAATTTCGAAAATACAGCTTATCATATCCGCCCATGATAGGTAGTACAATTGCCTCAAATTCACTTCCTTGACTTTTATGCACCGTTACTGCATATGCAAGCTCAAGTTCTAATGCCATTTCAAAAGTATAATAGGCAAGACGCATATCAAAATCTATTGCAAGAGTTCCCGACCCTTTATCTATCATTCTAATGATACCTATATCCCCATTGAAAATACCCATACCACTTTCATTATCTTTTTTCCACTCAATATCATAATTATTTTTAATTTGCATTACCTTATCACCAACGCGAAAAGTATAAAGACCACTCTTAAATTCAGGAGTATTGTCCTTTTTTTTGTTTAATCTCTCTTGCAATCTTTTATTAAGTTCGATTACTCCAAGTTCACCTTTTCGTTGTGGACAAAGTACTTGAATTTCATCAAAGGGTGACAAATTATATGTGTTTGGAAGCCTGTGCGAACAAAGGTCTAATATTGTATCGGATGCCTTTTGTGGATTGTTTTGAGGCATAAAGAAAAAATCATTAGTTCTTACATTTAAATCAGGCATTTTCCCACTTACAATTGAGTGTGCATTAGTTACAATTAAGCTTTGCGCTGCTTGTCTAAATATATGTGTCAACTCTACCATTGGAATTGTATCACTTTCAATTAAGTCACGCAATACATTTCCTGCCCCTACTGAAGGGAGCTGATTAAAGTCACCTACCATTATTAATTTACTTGTTGGCTTCATTCCTCTTAACAGTGAATCAAATAGCATAGTGTCTATCATTGACATCTCATCAATAATTACAACATCACTGTCAAGTGGGTTTTCCTCATTGTGCACAAACTCAAGCTTTCCGCTTTTTGCATATCCTAAAGCTACCTCAAGCAAACGGTGAATTGTCTTTGCCTCTCTTCCGGTCACTTCAGCTATTCTTTTGGCTGCCCTTCCGGTTGGTGCGGCAATTGAAACTTTTTTGCCTTGTTGTTCTAACACTTCGATAATTCCGTTTAGTGTTGTTGTTTTTCCTGTTCCTGGTCCTCCAGTTAAGATAAACACATCATTTTGTACTGCTTGTTCGATTGCTTTTCTTTGCAATGTTTCGTATTTAATGCCTTTTTCTTGCTCTATAGCGCTTATATTTTCCAAAGCATCAACTATTTTATTAGAGTACACTTTTAACATAAGTTGAAGTCTTGCACAAATATATTTTTGCGCAAGAAAATATGTTGATAGAAATATTAGTTCTCTATTTGCTATCATACTATATAATATTTTATTTTGTAACAGCTCGTCCAACACATCAGACAAAACACTTGAATTAATTCCTATCATGTTTGCAGTTGCTTGTAAAAGCTTTTCTTTTGGCAAACATGTATGTCCATTTTGTGTATTGTTAGATAGAACATATTCAAGTGCCGCCGCCGTCCTAAGCGGACTTTCCATTGGTATTGAAAGACTTTTTGCAATATCATCCACAATAGCAAAATCAATATACAAGTCTAATGATATTAATATGTATGGATTTTCTTTTATTAAATCAAGCGCCAATACGCCCCATTTTTTATATATAATAACACTTTGCATTGGATTAATTTTGTGTGCTGATAAAAACGTCATTAATGCTCTTATTCCAAATACCTGTTTAAAATCCTCTGCAAGTTGTTGCGACTTAGCTTTAGTTATTCCAGTTATTTCAGTAAGTCTTTCTGGTGTTTCCTCAATAATTTTGAATGTATCCTGACCAAACTTTTCTACAATACGCTTTGCCGTTACCGGTCCTATCCCTTTTACTACTCCAGAAGAAAGATATTTTGTAATTGCGTTTGATGTTGCAGGAAGGCTTCTTTCAAACATTTGTGCTTTAAACTGACTTCCATAAGTTCTATGGGTATCATAAAAACCAGTAAGTTTTAACTCTTCGCCTACTTCTACGCC
>DAMDCT010000015.1:28841-34031 GCA_032091455.1 Oscillospiraceae bacterium
ATTTAATATCTATTATATTTGTTTTTTCATTCGCAAATATATTGGTATAGCTCATCTTTTTTAACTATAAAAATCCTACTACATTCATTTTTCAATCTGTCTAATATAGTATAATCATTATCGCTCACGCCCATATCAACAACGATTAACTTTCCATCTGTTTTAAGCAGTGCTCCTCTTATAATATACTCAAGTTGATCCGAACAATCCTTTATAGGAAGAATTGAAATTGCATTGTTACTTAGTTTTTTATTAAATAATAGTTCAACTGCCATTTTTACAATTTCTATTGTTCCAATGATGCTTGTAAACAAAATTAGGAAAAAACATATGTAATTACTCATTTTAGTCACCTCACATCATAATATGCGGCAAAAATAGTGTATGTTACATATCATAAGCGTAGCAGTTGATATAATCGATGTTTGGTTTACATCAAGACTAATTCCAACTATAATTAATTCTTTTTACTTTAATTCGCCTCTGCTTTTGGCTTTCAGATAAGCATTTATAAAGCCATCCAACTCACCGTCCATAACTGCGCCAACATTTCCTATTTCAAAATTAGTTCTGTGATCCTTTACCAATGTGTAAGGCATAAAAACATATGAACGAATTTGAGAACCCCATCCAATGTCTTTTTGGTCACCCTTAATATCATCTATTTTATCTAAATGCTCCCGCTCTTTAATTTCAATTAGCTTAGATTTGAGCATTTTCATTGCTACATCTTTATTTTGAAATTGGCTTCTTTCATTTTGACAAGCACAAACAACACCTGTTGGAATATGCGTAATTCTAACAGCAGAATCTGTTGTATTAACGTGCTGTCCACCTGCTCCACCAGAACGGAAAGTGTCAATACGCAAGTCCTCTGTTCTAATGTCAATCTCAACACTATCATCTATTTCAGGCATTACTTCTAATGAGGCAAATGATGTATGTCGTCTACCTGATGAGTCAAATGGTGAGATACGCACTAGCCTATGGACGCCTGTCTCACAATGTAAAAAGCCATATGCATTTAAGCCCTCAATAAGCACTGTTATGCTTTTAATGCCTGCTTCTTCTCCTGCAAGATAGTCAAGTGTTTTTGTTTTAAACCCCTTACGGTCAGCCCATTTGCTGTACATCCTATAAAGCATTTCAACCCAATCTTGCGCCTCTGTTCCCCCTGCTCCTGCATGAAAAGACAAAATCGCATTTTTCGAATCATATTCACCTGTTAATAGAGTTTGTAGTTTTTGCTCCTCTAATGCAGTCTTAAAGCTATCGAATAATCCCTTTATTTCATCTTGAACTGATTGGTCGTCCTCTTCAATTGCCATATCAATTAAAGTTAATAGGTCGTCATACTGTATTTCTAGTTTTTTATATGAGTTTATTATTGATTTTAATCTACTAGTTTTTTGCAAAACTGCCTGTGAATTTGCCATATCATTCCAAAAATCTTGGTCAGATGCTTGCTTTTCAAGTTCTCCGACTTCTTTATAGATATAATCAAGACCTAACGCACTGTACAAGTCATCTAAATGCGATTTAAGTGCTATTAATTCAAGTTTTGTTTCATCATAAAATAACATTATTACTCTCCATTCATATTTGCTAATTAGTATTATTATAAGTTAAATTTTAAATAATGTAAAGCTTTGTATTGACATATTAAAAAGTATATAGTATCATATACCTATAATCATACTATAATACTAGGAAATGAGGATAACAATATGTCAAACATTAAAAAATCATTAATAGAGTTAATTGGTAACACACCCCTTGTTGAGCTTTCAAACTTTAACAAGAATAATAATACCAAAGGTACAATTATTGCAAAACTTGAATCATTTAACCCTCTTGGCTCAGTTAAAGATAGAGTTGGATATGCAATGATTAAAACAGGACAAGAACAAGGCAAGATAAACGCAAACACTACTATTATTGAGCCAACTAGCGGAAACACGGGCATTGGTCTTGCATATGTTGCCGCAAGTATGGGGCTAAAGCTTATTCTAACTATGCCTGAAACAATGTCCGTTGAGCGTATTAATCTATTAAAGGCACTAGGTGCTAAGATTATACTTACACAGGGTGCACTTGGTATGAAAGGTGCAATACAAAAGGCTGAAGAACTTTCACAAGAAATTGAAAACTCTTATATCCCACAGCAATTTGAAAATCCAGCCAACCCAGATATTCACCGTAAAACTACTGCAGTTGAAATATTAACAGATACTGAAGGTAAAGTTGATGTATTTATTGCTGGTGTTGGAACTGGTGGAACAATAACAGGTATTGGTGAAGTGTTAAAACAAAACATTCCTAATGTTAAAATAATTGCTGTTGAACCCAAAAGCTCTGCTGTCTTATCTGGTGAAAAAGCTGCTCCTCATAAGATACAGGGGATTGGTGCTGGATTTGTTCCAAAAGCCTTAAATACAAATGTTTATGATGAAATTATTACTGTTTCAAATGAAGATGCATTTAAAACATCAAATCAACTTGCAAAAAGCGATGGCATACTTGTTGGAATTTCATCTGGTGCAGCTTTATACGCTGCATTAACTGTTAGTTTAAGGGAAGAATATAAAGGTAAAAACATTGTTGTTTTACTTCCAGACACAGGTGAAAGATACCTCTCAACTGATTTATTTAAAGACTAAAATATAGATGAACAGGAGGGCAATTGAAACAAATCAATGCCCTCCTGAATAATATAATGGCTAGATAACGTAGTTAAACTCAGCCTGTTCATTTGAAAGTTCAACTAAATCTTGAAGAGTAATATTATCTACGACATTGTCAACTGCAACTTTTATTTTTTTCCACACATATGAAGTTGGACAACTACATGATTTGCCACAGCTTGTGCTGTCTTCAACACAATCAACTAATGAAAGTGAACCCTCTACTACTCTTAATACATCCCCTACTGTTATTTCATTGGCAGGTTTTGATAAAGCATATCCGCCTTGTGCACCTCTAACGCTTCGAACAAGTCCAGCACGATTAAGTTGAGTTACAATTTGTTCTAAATACTTTTCGGATATGTCTTGACTACTAGAGATTTCCTTTAGAGATTTAAGTGATTTGTTGGAATTCATAGCAAGATCAACCATTAATCTTAGCCCATATCTGCCTTTTGTCGATATTTTCATTTATTTCACCTATTTAATCCTTGCAATTTTTATATAAAAATTATATCATATAATTTAGCATGTATCAAATAAAACAAAAAATTCGCCCTAAAAAAAGGAGATTAATATTATTATGATGATACGAGAACTACAAGATAAAATCTTACAACTGAAAAAAGAGAAGAATATTGCAATTCTAGCTCATAGCTATCAGTCTACTGATATTTTAGAAATTGCAGACATTAAAGGTGATTCTTATCAACTTAGTGTTCTTGCAAAAAATCTTGATTGCGACACAATTGTAATGTGTGGCGTTAGATTTATGGCAGAAACAATAAAAATGCTATCACCTGAGAAAAAAGTAATACTACCTGTTTCTATTGCTACTTGTCCTATGGCAGAGCAAATTTCTCCTGAAAGAGTAATTGCATTTAAAAAGCAAAATCCAAGTTACAAAGTTGTTGCATATATTAACACAACTTCTGAGCTGAAAGCTGTTTGCGATGTATGTGTTACATCATCAAGTGCTTTGAAAATAGTTGATAGCTTACCCGAAAAAGACATATTATTTATTCCAGATAAAAACCTTGGTGGATATATTAAAAAGCAATTACCACACAAGAATATTCTTTTATGGGAAGGTTTTTGCCCTATTCACAACGCTGTTACTGTCAGAAATTGCATTGATGCAAAAAAAGCACATCCTAATGCAAAATTCTTGATGCACCCAGAACTTCCAGAAGAAATATTAGCATATGCCGATATGATTGGCTCTACTTCTGCAATAATAAACTATGCACTTGAACATGATGAAGAATGTGTTATCGGAACAGAAAAGAGTATTGCAGATTATTTAAGTCTAATAAAACCAGATGGCAAATTCTATCAGCTTTCTAAAAAGCTAATGTGCCCTAACATGAGAATTACTACGTTATCAGATGTTTATAGGGCATTGACTGGTGATGGCGGAGAAGAAATCATTCTGGATGAACAACTAAGACTAGACGCAAAAAAGCCAATTGATGAAATGATTAGACTTGGTGGTTAATTATATTAGCTAATATATAAAATAACAAATGGTCAGTTCAAATTGAACTGACCATTTGTTATTTTATTTTATGTATTGAGCAAGTTCTTTGTCAACGTTTTTAATGTGCTTAATTAGCCAATCAATCACTAATGCGTTTATTTTTGCAACAAGTGCTATTGACGCTCCATCTTTTTGAAGTTCATCTTTTAACATCGCCACTTGTTTAATAAATGCTTCATGAATTGCTTTATGTTCCTTGCATTTTGGGTATCCGCTTTGTTGTTGCAAGACTTCCTCATCATGAAAATGCTTGACTGTGTATTCCTGCAAAAATTCCATTGTTTTAATTATTTCATCTCTACCTTTGCCAAGTTTACATGCATCAAACAGTGCATCTATTTTATCGCATAATTCTTTGTGTTGTACGTCAATTTCTCTAACACCAATTAAAAGACTATCTTTCCACATCATAAAAAATCCACCTTTATTATATTTTATTAACTAACTTTTATCTTTCATTAACTCTGATATCTTTTGCTTAATAGCAATGTACGCTTCATTAGGAGTATCAATGTCCACTACAGACTGTTCTAATGGGCACATGCCAGTATTCGTACGATTAACTATATTTGGTACTTTCTCGCCATACTCATAGGGTACATTATACTTTGTCAGTATCTCTATTGCGCTATCACTCATTACCCTACCATATACTGCCTTAACATTACTTAATATAAGCAATAATGCTGCAGCTTTTCCAATGATTTTATCTGCAACTACTGCATTTTCAAAAAATGCTTCATCTTGTGATAACCATTGCATTATAGGCTTTACTCCTATTCCATTTGCATAGTAAACCTTATCCTCTTTTATGGCAACACAACAATAATCGCTATTATTCAATTCATTAATTGCCTTTTTTAGTGTTTGCAAGAGTTAATCCCCCTCTTTTGAGTGCATAAACTATTGCTGGGATAAATATAATTTGTATTGCAATGCCTGGAATACCTGTAACAATGGCTGTCC
>DAMDCT010000015.1:34041-39419 GCA_032091455.1 Oscillospiraceae bacterium
GTATTTTAGGCAAGCCTAATAATACTCCAGCAAAAAGTAAGGTAAGTGCATACATTGCTCTTCCACAAACCATTGCTAATATCAAACTAACATATACGTTAAGTTTAAATTTATTAGCACAAACACCTGCAACTACTGCATAGGTTGCCAATTCAAACACCATGAAGTATAGCAGTGGAACAGGTGGCATACCTGTAATAAGTGAGCTTAGTATTGGAGTAATAATTGCTATTCCTAATCCCCAAACAGGGCCAACAATAAAGCCTGCTAGCAAAATTGAAATATGCATTGGTAGAAATATTTTTCCCGCATCTGGCAAACCACTGAAATGAAACAGTTGTGGCAACAGCAATCCTATAGCAATAAGTAATCCGCTATATGCAATCTTTTTAATCTTCATAAAATCTCCTAAATATAAAATTTTGATTAACCCTCTAACGCAGCAATTTCCTTTAATCTTTCAATTATTGGTAAGTGCTGTGTACATAATGTTTCACATTTTCCACAAGCAATACATTTAGCC
The DNA here is from genome assembly GCA_032091455.1 of Oscillospiraceae bacterium. Classification (GTDB taxonomy): domain Bacteria; phylum Bacillota; class Clostridia; order Oscillospirales; family Ruminococcaceae; genus Paludihabitans. Next base: position 34,565 of record DAMDCT010000015.1, read on the forward strand.
GCATTATCTACACTTTCATTCCAGTGCCATTTAAGACGACTTAACATATCACTTCCTAAAAGTTTTTCATTATATGCATCCATAAACTTTGGAATATCAATATCCATAGGGCATTTTTTGCAATACCCACACCCTGTGCATAAATTATTAAATGATAGTCCCTCGCCTGCATATTGTGCAATAACTTCACTTGCTGGTTTTTCTATTAATCCCTCAACTGCTTTGATTGCGTCATCAACATGTGCATTTGTGGTACATCCTGCAAGTGCAATTGTAATCTCCTTGTGTGACGCAACAAATCTAAGTGCCGCTTGTGCTACATTCAAATCTGTACCTTTTGTTAGATATTCAAATGTTTTTGGATTTTGAGGTATAAGTCCACCACCTAAAGGATTCATTACAACTACACCCATACCCTTTTTATATGCGGCTTCAATGCCGCTTTGTCTAAATTTGTAGTTAAGTGCATTATAACCGATAAGCATGCCTTTAAACTTGTCCTTTTGTACAACTGTTTCGAGTTCTTCACCTTGCATATGTGCAGAAAAAACAATATTTCTTATTAAGCCTTCCGACTTTGCTTTCTCAAAGAAGCTATATAATGCTTCACTTTGTTTTTCATACGAATTAATGTCGAGTAAACACCATAAATGATAGAAATCAAGATAATCAACTTTTAGGCGAGTAAGTGAAGTTTCCAATCTTTTCCTAAAAGTATCTTCATTTACGATTTCACCAACTGTGTTTAAATTGGTTTTTGATGATACAAAATAACTATCTCGTTTAAGTTGAGATAATGCAATACCAGTTATAATTTCACTCTTGTCATCACAATAAAATGGTGCTGTGTCAAAATAATTAATTCCTTTTTCATGGGCATATAGTGTCACTTCGGCACATTTTTCGAAATTACCTGCTTTTACATCATCGTCATCATACCGCATTGTTCCCATACCGATTGCAGACACTTTCATATCTGTATCTCCATATTTTTTATAATACATAAATACACCTCTTTCTATATTTTGTTTAAACATATTTCTAATGAATGCCTCAATTATACAATATTAGTACACATTTAGCAAGATGTATTTGTTATTCTAGTTAACTAATTTTGATTTATTTGGAGATAACCCATATAATTTCTTAAATTCGACATAAAAATGGCTTAAATTATTAAATCCACATGCACCGCAAACCTCAACTATCTCCATATTAGTTGTAGTAAGCAGTTGATTTGCATATTTAAGGCGCAATTCATTAATATATTTTGTTGGAGTAGTTTTCAAATAACGTTTAAATTCCCTATTGATATGCTCTTGAGAATAATTTGATAATTCCAACAAACGTGGTAATCCAATAATAAAATTTTCTTGTTTACTCATTTCATCTATAACAGTTATAATCCAATCTGGAGGCCTATGATCTGCGTTAGATTCCTCTATTGTTAAATGCAAATATATCGAATAGCTAATAATTAATGAAAGTAATAATCTTCGTTCTGCTTTTGAACTTATATTTTTGTATTCATTTAACCTCCGCTCAAAATAGCATAATTTTTCTTCATCTAGTTTTATATGTTTAGGCAATTTGCTTTTGATCAATGATGTTGCCTGCCCAAAATAGAATGTATTTGCGTCTTCAAAATTATCCTTTGTAAAACCAATATTAAAGAACTCAAAATCATCTGTCTTGTAGTAATCGTAGCAGTGCTCGTCTGTTGGTCTTATAAATACAAAAGAACCTCGCTCAACTATTTGCACTTCATTATTAACGCAGTGCATTGCCCTGCCTTTAGTAACAAGAAAAACCTCGAAAAAATCATGTGTATGCATTGGATAGGTTTGACTTACACTATTAAGCTTTATAACTGAAATATCTTCGTCTTTATCATATTGATCGACTGTTAATTTAATCATCTATACCTCTCCTAACATGTTATGATTTTACATATAGCCATTGTACATCAATATACCATAAAAATCAATCAACAATCAAGTAGAATTATATACCAATTAAGTTATAATACTGTTAAGGGGATGTTTTTATGTGTTTTAGTTATAAAAAAGACTTAGATTATGCTTTATCATTCACAGAAATATATAGAAAAGAAGATGATATAGCTATACGTGAGGCAAAATGCCTTGAACTACAAGTTCCTTATGTGCTTGAACCGATTGCTGAAGATGACTTAATTGTAGGTTATATGAAGCATGGATATGTTGGTTTCTCTCCACAATATGGGGGGAGCTATACCTATTATTACTGGGATGATAAGGTATTGAATGCACTTAATAACATTAGAGATGCTGTTGACGACAAATATATTAATAAAATAGAAGCCATGAGGACATTTTGGAAAAAAGAGAATACTGAAACCAAGATGCAAAACCGTTTCTTTGATAAATATGGTCATGACATGGATAATGCAAACTATTATTATGGCGTTGCACGTATTGCAGGAATGACAGTCGATCTTGATATGCTAGTTACACTAGGTCTAAGTGGATTAAAAGATCGTATCAAACACTTTGAGCAAATAAACGGCAATTCTAACTTTTACAATGCAATGAAAATGTCTATAGATACCATTATCGATGCATGTAAATCATATGCGCAAAGTGCTCAAACACTAGCCGTTAGTGCAAATCCAAAACGAAAAGCGGAACTACTAGAAATATCAAATGTGTTTTCTAATCTCACAACTTCTGCTCCAAAAAGTTTCAGAGAAGGTTTACAGCTAATTTGGATTTATGCAGTTTGTTCCGACTTGATGAACTTTGGTCGAATGGATAACTATCTTGGTGACTTATATGTTAAAGATATTGAAAGTGGTGCTTTAACAAAAGAAAAAGCGATTGACCTACTGTCCTCCCTATTCAAAAATATTATCAAAGTAAGCAAAGTACATGATAGCAGAATTTTAATTGGCGGAAAAGGCAGAAAAAATTCTGTTAATGCGGATAAATTAGCTCTTACATTAATAGAAACATCCAGAACCGTTATTGATGTTGTTCCACAACTTACGCTAAGGTATTATAGTGGTATCGATGATGAACTATTAACTCAAACACTAAAGAACATTGAAGCAGGCGCAGTTTATCCTATTGTTTATAGTGATGATACAACTGTACCATCAATGATGAAAATATATAATATTGATGAAGCTATGGCAAATAATTGGCTACCTTTTGGGTGTGGTGAATATGTCTTAGAAGGATACAGTGCAGCTACTCCTAATACTGGAGTAATTCTTCCTCAAGCATTAGATGCAGTTTTACATCGTGGAATTGATTCATTTAGTGGAGAAATGGTTGGTTTTGATGTGGGTGACCCTGCTGATTTCACTACATTTGAGGACTTATTTTCAGCCTATAACAAATTATTAGAAGTAGCAGCTACCCATGAAGCATATTCAGAACAACTTAACTATCAAGTGGCAGGAGAGAATGCTTGCTTTTTACATCTAAGCTTACTTATGCATGATTGTATTGAGAAAAACAAGCCTGTTTTTGATGGCGGTGTAAGGTATTTATGTGCAACAAGCGAAATATTTGGTCTAATTACTACTGCAGACTGCTTTACTGCTATAAAAAAATGTGTGTATGAAGATAAGCTTTTCACTTTACCACAACTTATTAAAATGCTTGATTGTAATTTTAACGGGTATGAGAAAGAGAGAAATATTCTTCTCAATACACCAAAATACGGAAATGATGATGACTATGCTGACAAAATGGCTGTTCGTGTATTTAATCATATAGCAACTCTTCATGAACAAGCAGGTAAAGAAACAACGCTCTACCGCTACAATATTGTTAGTGTTAATAATTCTGGTTCTGCTGAGCGAGGAGAGGTTACTAGTGCCTCAGCATGTGGACGATTAAAAGGCTCTCCACTATCAAATGGCAACAGTCCCTCTATTGGTCAAGACAAGTCAGGACTAACCGCAATGTTAAACTCAATGTCAAAATTTGATCCAACTCGACATGTTGGAGTTGTTAATAATATTAGATTTAACAAAGATATGTTAATTAAAGACAGCGATAAAATAAAAATGTTGTTAGAAACTTTTTACGAAAATAATGGTGTGCAAACTAACCTTTCTAGTATTGGTAAGGATGACCTTGAACAAGCAATGATCGATCCTGAAAAATACTCTAATTTAATTGTACGTATAGGTGGATTTAGTGCTAGATTTATTGAACTTAGCCCTATAATACAAAATGAAATTTTACTGCGAACAACATATGAAAGCGTATAGAAGTTTGAAAATATTTTATACTTTGTCTCTGGGAAAGGAATTGTTATGATTTATGGAAGCAACAATATTTAATATACAACGATTCTCTCTCAATGATGGTCCTGGAATACGAACAACTATATTTTTCAAAGGTTGTAATATGCATTGCGCTTGGTGTCACAATCCAGAATCTTTTTCTATTAATCCACAATTAAGCCTTAATTATGAAAAATGCACCTATTGCATGGAATGTGTTAAAGCTTGTAAAGTCAGTGCGCATAGTATAGCCAATGGAATTCATACTATAGATAATTCTGTTTGTATTAATTGTTCGCAATGTGTTAAAGCTTGTCCTAATACTGCTTTATCTTTTCTGGGATATAAAAGTGATATTTCCAGCATTATAGATATCGTTCTCAAAGATAAAAAATATTATAGCAAAGGTAATGGTGGTGTAACGTTTTCTGGTGGTGAAGCAACTGTTCAGTTTGAGTTTTTGCTTGTACTTGCACAACAACTTCATAAATTAGGAATACATACCTGCTTAGAAACAAATGGCGCATTATCTGGTGAAAAGCTTATTATACTATGTAAATATATTGATTTAATTTT
>DAMDCT010000016.1:0-306 GCA_032091455.1 Oscillospiraceae bacterium
AGTATTTGCAATTTTCTGAACATTTCCCACTCTTGCCGTTAATAATTGTACAGATGTCAAAGGCATTCCCACAAAAATGTTCACGTAACCCATTTGCAGATCTACACAATTCATCAAGTTTCTCATCACAAAGTTTTAAAGCATCGGCTTTTGTAATTAAAGAGCCATTAAGTATTTTATCTTTTAATTCTTTTGTAAAACTCATTTATTTTTTAGCTCCTAACTTTAAAGCTGGGATTAATCTTTTGCTTAAAAATGCACTAACAAAGCAAATTAATATATCTCCAGGGACTGCTAGAATGAAAC
>DAMDCT010000016.1:448-2206 GCA_032091455.1 Oscillospiraceae bacterium
CCAGTGATATAAGCACCCACCATAAAACCGATTATGTAGCCGAATGTAGGTTGTAAAACATAGCCGATTCCTCCGCCTTGTGTGAATACAGGAATACCCATCAATCCAATTGCAATATAAACTGCTACTGAAATTGCACCAAGCTTTGAGCCTAATATTAGTCCAGCAAGCGTTGTAAATAAAAATTGAAGTGTAAAGGGAACAGCTGGAATTGGGATTTTTATAAATGCACCAACACAAATAAGTGCTGAGAACATTGCACATAAGACAAGCGATTTAGTGTTGAATATACCTTTTTTCATTATTATGACCATTCCTTTCGTACAGGCTTTAAATATTTATTTTTCAAACTCTTTCCTTCCGATTTGAACTTCTCCAGAATTTAATGTTGACAATGAACCATCTTGATTTCTAACAATAAGACAGCCGTTATCGTCTATATCAATTGCAACAGCAAATGTTTTTTTATCTGAATTATTATTTAAGTGAATTACTTCAATTTCTTTGCCAACAATGAGTGAACGTTTTTTATATTCAATAAGATACTTTTTTTCATCCAAATTATTGCAAACATCATAAACTTGATTAATAATTTCAGCAATTAGTTGATTTCGACTTATAACATTTGGTTTTTTATTATATAAAGAACCTGCAATATCTTGTATTTCTGTTGGGAAATCTGAGATAGCAGTGTTGAAATTAAGTCCGATACCAATTACAATAAACTCAACATTTCCACTTTCAAAGTCAGTAACTGCTTCCGTTAATATGCCACAAACTTTCTTATTGTTTACAAAAATATCGTTGACCCATTTAATTTGTGCATGAATTCCTGTTACGGTATCTATTGCATTGCAAATTGCAACAGATACAGCCGTTGTAATAAGCACAGAATCAGCAACTGCTAATTTTGGACGAAGTATAATACTCATATAAATACCAGTATTTGCAGGGGAAAAGAAACTTCTTCCCAACCTTCCTCTACCTGAAGTTTGACTTTCTGACAATATTACAGTTCCATGTTCTGCACCATCAAGTGCATACAATTTTGCAGTTTGGTTAGTGGAAGATAGAGTTTTATGCACTACAATCTTATCAGCAATATCTTTATCGTTTAAGTATGGTGCAATTCCTTGTGATGATAAGACGTCGCTTTCTGATGATAAGCTATAGCCCTTATTGGTAACTGCATTAATTCTATAGCCATCTTTTCTGAGTTCTTGAATAGATTTCCATATTGCTGCCCTTGATATATTAAGGGTTGAGGCTAGTTCTTGCCCTGAAATGCTTTTTCCTATGTTTTGCTCTAAAACTTTAAGAATATTGCCTTTAGAAGACATAGTTATGACCACTCCTTTTAAAAGTTTGCCTTGCTGTTTGAATTAATTTTGATTATATCACATAGTATTCCGATTGTAAACTATAATTTTTAATTAGGTTTACAATGTATTCTTAGTTAATAATATTTCAGTTTCATCTATATAAAATGTAAAATTAAGAGTATAATAGAAATTAGTCATTAATATTGACACAGGGAGATTATATTTATGGATTTAAAAAAACAAATTGCAGTATATGGAGATTCAATTTTGAAAGGCGTTATGCTTGACAAAGAAAGTGAAAAATATTATTTTTCTAAAGAAAGCGTTGGGAAAATGGCTCAAAATTGGTTGCCTGTTCATATACAGAATAATTCAAAATTCGGTTGCACTATTCAAAAAGGCTACCAACAACTTAATAATGCTTTGGGTAAAGGCT
>DAMDCT010000016.1:2238-7486 GCA_032091455.1 Oscillospiraceae bacterium
GATTGTGATATTGTACTGCTTGAATATGGCGGGAACGATTGTGACTTTAACTGGGAAGAAGTATCGGCAAATCCTGATAAAATTCATCTTCCACATACACCAATTGATATATTTGAACAGACATATAGAAAAATAATAAGTGAATTAAAAGAGCGGGGAATAAAGCCGTTGATGATGTCACTTCCACCAATTGATGCAGAGAAGTATTTCAATTGGATTACACATACAGGTTTAAGTAAAGAAAATATAATAAAATGGCTGGGCGATGTGCAGATGATATATCGCTTTCAAGAACTATATTCAAATACAGTTGCACGAATTGCCACAGAAACTGAAAGTTTATTTGTAGATGTTCGCAGTCGCTTTTTAGATAAGCATAATTTTAAAGATTTAATCTGTGATGATGGAATTCACCCTAATGCACAAGGACATAAAATGATAAATCAAGCATTTAAGGATTTTTCTTTGGCTTACAATGTTTGATTTATATTAGTAATTAAACAGACCTAATTACCATTCAACTTGCCTTAATCAACATAATAAAGTATAATGAAGATGACATATTAATTTCTGTGAAAAGGGGACAATATGAAAAAAATATTTAAACTTTCAGCCAAGATACTCCTTATTATGTTAGGGATTATAGTACTAATTATTATAATCAGCTATACTAACCATTTAATCAATCTAAAAAAAGAAAAGGCAATACTTACTCCACCAGGGCAAATTGTCAAAGTAAATGGTCATGATATGCATGTTTTTACAGAAGATAAACGCAAGAACATAAATGAAAATGATGACTATACAATCGTTTTTATGGCTGGTGGTGGTACTAGTTCGCCAACATATGATTTTAAGGCGCTATATTCGCAGTTATCAGATAAATATAAAATTGCTATAGTCGAAAAAGCAGGTTATGGATATAGTGAAACGGCATATATCTCAAGGGATATTGAAACAATTCTTTATGAAACAAGAAGAGCACTCGAGATAAGTGGACAAAAAGGTCCATATATACTTATGCCACACTCAATGTCAGGTATTGAAGCAATATATTGGGCACAACAATATCCAAAAGAAGTTAAAGCAATTATAGGTTTGGATTCAGCAGTTCCACAAACATATAAAGACTATAAAATGCCATCAAAATTTATAGTTGGAATGTCTACTTTTGGTGCACGTATTGGCTTTACACGTTTTATTTCATCAATAGTTAACAATTCATCTGCAATACAAAGTGGAGCGTTAACGCCGACGCAAATTGATATATACAAAGCACTTTTTTATAATAAAACAATGACATCTAATATGAATGACGAATTAAAACAAATAAAAAGAAATGCATCAAAGGTTTTATTGGGTGGAGTACCAACCAAAACACCAATGTACTTTTTTATTTCAGATGGAAAGGAAACAGGGGTTAAAAATTGGCAATGGAAAATAACCGATTATTCAAAACAAGTCGAGCATAGTGAGTATACGATTTTAGACTGTGGACATTACGTTCATAACTATGAGCCAAAACTTATCGCCGATAAAACTGTTGAATTTATTAAAAGTATTAAATAGTAAAAATAAAGTCTAGAAAAACTGCAAGTTTTTCTAGACTTTATTTACTTTATATGATAAAATTATTAAGGTTTTATGTCGAAATATCATATGATAGTATTATCAGTAAATAGCCTCAATAGGATATTCGACAAAAATAAATTTATGATAAGGAAGGTTTAAATCATATGAATGCAAGAGAAACGTTAAAAAATCAGGGTATAACGAAAACTGGTTTGCTGGGAATTCAGCATGTTTTGGCAATGTTCGGTGCAACAGTATTAGTTCCTACATTAACAGGGCTAAATCCTTCAATAGCATTATTATCAGCAGGTATCGGTACTCTATTGTTTCACTTAGTAACAAAGGGTAAGGTACCTGTATTTTTAGGCTCAAGTTTTGCCTATATTGCAGGTATACAAGCAGTAATTGGTAAGAATCCAGACAATATTCCAAAAGCAATGGGTGGAATAATTGTTGCTGGTATCATGTATCTTTTATTTTCACTAATAGTAAAAATATTCGGAGTTGAAAAAGTTAAATCATTTTTCCCTCCAGTTGTAACTGGGCCAGTTATTATTGTAATTGGCTTATCCCTTGCTCCAGGAGTTGTAACAGGCAATATCATGGGCTCAAAGGATTTAATATTACAAGGTGAATTATGGCAGCGTCTTTTAATTGCAGGAGTTGTTGTAATGACAATGCTTGTTGTTGGCGTTTTTGCTAGAGGCTTTTTTAAACTTGTTCCAATTTTATTTGGTATCATAGCAGGTTATATTACAGCGGCTTGCATGGGTGGTTTTGTAGATTTCACACCAGTTTCTCAAGCAAATTGGATTTTAGATTTCTCACAATACAAACTTCCCGAGTTTGATATGACATCAATATTAATTATTGCTCCAATCGCACTTGTTACTTTTATAGAGCATATTGGTGACATAACAACAAACAGTGCAGTTGTTGGCAAAGATTTCTTAACTGATCCAGGACTACACAGAACACTTATTGGTGATGGTGTTGCAACAATGTTTGCAGGACTTATTGGTGGACCTCCAAACACTACTTATGGCGAAAATACAGGAGTTTTAGCAGTAACTAAAAACTACAATCCATTTAACATAAGAGTTGCGGCATGTGTAGCAATTATATTAGGTTTATTCGGAAAATTCGGTTCATTAATTCAAACAATACCAACCCCTGTAATGGGTGGTGTAAGTATCATTCTATTTGGTATGATTGCATCTATTGGTATTAGAATTCTTGGCGAAAACAAAATTGACTTATCTGAAAATCGCAATTTGTTTATAACAGCAGTATTGCTTGTTGTTGGTACTACAATTACAATTACTATACCAAACACAAACATTACTATCAGTGGACTTGCAATATCAGCAGTTTTAGGTATCATTTTAAATAAAGTATTACCTGAAAAGAAAAAAGTGCAGGAATAAAATTATATAACAAATGGGTGAGCGTAAAGCTCACCCATTTTTCGCATAAAAGGACTGAAAATATAATTCTTCAGTCCTATTAACTATTATATATGTTTATTTATTATCCTACTCGCTTATCCTTCTTGCTTCAAGGTAAAATCTCTTGTCACAAGCTTCACCCATTGAGAAAGTTTTACGCGGTAATGCTCCATCTAGAATTACAGTTTTAAACAAATCATTTTTATCCATGCTAGGGAGTATAAATCCAATGCTGTTTTCGTTTTTACATAAGTCTTTTACAACATCTTCACCATGAATATAGTCAACCTCACCACTGTTAGCAGTTAGATATTCGTCAATAAAATCTTGTAAGCTTCCAACCGCAAGGTTAAGAGTAGGGTTTGTAATATAAATTGTCTTTATTTCATCTTTAAGAACAACATCTACACGTTGTGCGTTTTCTACATTAATATCACTTAGAATGTAACGTTTAGCAAAAGCAGTCATAACATCATCTGGGTTTATATCAAACATTACACGGTGAATTGCTTCGAATTCTAATGATTCATCATGTAAGTTGACCACTTCAACAAGTGCATATCTAGCAGGATGGTCTTTTGCTTTTTCCTCGCCAATACGTTCTTTTAAATTCATGTAACATTTTTTTGCGGTTGCAAGCGAATGATTACCATCACCAACTGCAAAAAGCAATACTTCCTTGTCAATCACATTGACATTGTCATTGACATCATATCGTGCGTTAAAGTTGTCTTGACACGCAAGCTTATTTAAACCATCATTTATTTTGTTAATGTAATCTTCAGGAAGGAAATAACCTTTTATTGAACCGCTATTTTTCATTAATTTAAAATCATATGCAGGTGTGAAGTCGTGTTTATTTTTAGATAATGGCTCAATAATAGTTTTGCTTTCATCATCAATTAATAGCATAACGTGAGGTAACTCAAGTGGGGCATCCTCACGAACTAATACACGTGGAGGAATACGGTCTAGCACTGTGCCTTCTGTTGCACGAATAGGACTTTGAGAGCCTTTTTGATAGTCGTAACACTCTAAATCAACTGCCCCGATAATACCTTTTCTTATGCTACCATTATTCAATGTACGTTCCAAATATATGTAGGAATTTTTATGCTCACTAAATAAGCCTTTATTAATATAGTCTATCATAGAACTGTTTATGCTTTTTACAGTTTCATCAAAGTTAGCTGTTTTAAGATATATTTCTGGAAAAACCATATTAAAAGTTGATGGTAAGCCATCTATCTCAGTTTTAACCCCTTCCCAATATGCAGGTTCAGATGTGTATTGGTCGCAGGCAACCACACTCCAAGCTGTCATATTATCAGTTTTTGGAAGTAAGATATTAGCTGTGTTAAATATTTTGTTGTCCAAATTAATTCTCCTTTTACAAATGAATTATAGCGTATAATTAGAAAGTTCTTATTAAAATTAATAGATTAGGCCGTCATCCACAATGTCACTTACTTTATCATTGGTAAATGTAATGTGAACTTTTGCATTTGGATTAGTTTCTCCAAACCATGTGAATGTATAATATTTCTCGCCATATGGTGTTTCACCATCAGCTGAATTAACTCCATCCCCACCAATTATTGCACTTACACGAGCGTATGACATGCCAATTTTAAGTTTTCTAAACTCGCTTTGAGATACTCCGCTTGGATTTATTTCAGGATCATTTGGAGATATATATCCGTTGTCACTTTTGTTGTATTGATTAGGATTATGGACTCTATTTATGATATAACTGTTAAGCATAAAAGAAAGGGCAAATAGTACAATAAATAAGCCTATAGAACCGGAGATGATTAAGCCAATTTTGATAGGCTTCTTTTGCTGATTATTAACGTTATATTGAGGGATATAATAGTTTGGTTGCATATTATTATAGTATGACCCAGTGTAAGGCTGTTGTGGCTGATATTGTTGCTGTTTTATTTGCTGATATGGTGCCAAATCTAAGTTGCAAGTGCTACAAAACCTTTGATATGACAGATTACCACATCTAGGACATTGAAGAGGTGTGTTATATTGTATATGCTGATTAGCCTTGTTTATTGGCGCAGATTTGTCAAGCTCTGGATTTACGGGTTGTTCATCTATAGGTTGACTTATGGACTCAATTATATTATTTTTCTCATTGATATTATTATCTAAATCGTTAGTGCTCATTGCATTAACCTCCATTGAATAAGTTTAGTTATTAATACTAGATAGAATTA
>DAMDCT010000016.1:7496-8596 GCA_032091455.1 Oscillospiraceae bacterium
TTAATTGGTAATGTAAATACAAGAATTTACAAAATCACATTATACTAATTGTTTTTAAGATATACTGTATCTATTTTAATAAATGTAATTTTCTATATTTCAATATTACTATATTATAAATGTATTATATATTCCTAAAGAATAAACAGTGAAATTTTTTTGAAATTTATCATATATTATTACTTATTAATGATAAATGTTTGTGCAAAAATTATTAATAAAAATGTTGTATAATTTCTTCGAAAATGGTACTATTGAATAGGCTTTTGCCCTAAATATAGAAAAAAGGGTGTTGTGTATGCAAATTGGCTTTGATAACTCACTATATGTTGAAAAACAAGCTGAGTATATAAGGAAACGCATTGAAAAATTTGATAACAAGTTATATCTTGAGTTTGGTGGAAAGTTGTTTGATGATTATCATGCGGCTAGAGTATTGCCTGGATTTGATGTAAATGCAAAGATTAAACTATTACAAGAATTTAAGGATCAAGCCGAAATTGTTTTTTGTATTAACGCAGCAGATATTGAAAAAAATAAAATAAGGGCTGATTTTGGTATAACATATGATCTTGATGTGCTTAGGATAATTGATAATATGCGTAGATTAGGGTTGTACGTTAACAGTGTTGTTATAACACAATATAAAGCACAGCCATCTGCTGATATATTCAGAAAAAAGCTTGAAATGCGTGGTGTGCAAACGTATATACATTTACCTATAAAAGGCTATCCAACAGATGTTGATTTAATTGTAAGTGATGCAGGTTATGGCGCAAATGACTATATAAAAACTACCCGTCCGCTTGTTGTTATTACTGCCCCTGGTCCTTGTAGCGGAAAACTCGCAACCTGTCTTTCACAGTTATATCATGAGTATAAGCGTGGCATAAAAGCAGGTTATGCTAAGTTTGAAACTTTTCCAATATGGAATATTCCATTAAAACATCCTGTTAATTTGGCATATGAAGCCGCTACTGCTGATTTGAAAGATGTCAATATGATTGACCCTTTCCATCTTGATGCATATGGAAAAACTACAGTAAACTATAATAGGGATATTGAAGTATTTCCTATTGTTAAAACAATACTTACAAGAA
>DAMDCT010000016.1:8715-11231 GCA_032091455.1 Oscillospiraceae bacterium
TTCTAAAAACGATAGAGCGGTAGTTTCACCTGCCAATGAAAAATATAAAAATACTGATATGCCATCTGTTTCAATTCAACTTCAAAATGGTAAGATTGTAACAGGTAAAGCGTCAGAACTAATGAATGCGGGCGCTAGTGCAGTATTAAATTGTATTAAAGAGCTTGCTGGATTACCTGATGAACTTCATTTGATTTCACCTGATGTATTAGAGCCTATAAAGCTATTAAAAGGGCAAGTATTTAAAAATCGCCGCAATGTACTAGATATGGAAGAAGTGTTAATTGCTTTAAGCATCAGTGCATCTACTAATACTGATTTTAAGTGTGCCATGGACAAACTATCAGAGTTGCAAAACTGTGAAGCTCATTCTTCACATATGGTAGTGCAAAGTGATGAAGAAGTGTTTAGAAAATTAGGAATTAATTTGACATGCGAACCACAGTTCCCAACAAAGGACTTATATTATATTTAACTAATGAAGGTGCGAGATTTTCTCGCACCTTATAATTGAATTGCAAAGGAGTGTAAACTGAATTGGAATTTCAAGTAAGAGAAATGAAGCCAACTGATTGGTCAAAAGTACAAACTATCTATAAACAAGGTATTGATATAGGTAATGCAACTTTTCAAACAGTAGTTCCAACATATGTGGAATGGGATAATACTCATTTGAATATATGCAGATATGTTGTAATAAATAACGGTATCGTTGCTGGATTTGTCGCCTTATCAGCCGTTTCTAGCCGCACAGCGTTTGATGGTGTAGCAGAAGTAAGTATTTACATTGACAATGAATACAAGGGCATGGGAGCAGGTCAAATGCTTTTAAACCATATAATTTCAATGTCAGAGAATGAAGGGATATATTCTTTATTATCAGTAATTATTCAAGAAAATAAACCCAGTATTTCACTGCACGAAAAATGTGGATTTAGAGAAGTTGGTTATAGAGAAAAAATTGCAAAAGATATTAATGGCGAGTGGAAGAATACCGTTATAATGGAAAAGAGAAGTAAACTAATTTAGTTTACTTCTCTTATTGTTTATACTATATTATATTTATACTAAGTGCCTAATTAATGATTCCTTATCACCAGCTAAAAGGTCGATAACTGGAATTTCAATCATAGTATAAGCACCACTTTGTTGCTTAAATGAAGCTCTTGCACAGTTAACTAGATTTTGCGCTGTAAGGGCAGGATTGTTGATTGACATATTAAATTCAAACACTTGATTTTGAGTTTGTCCTGAAACGCCTTTTCTTGTCATATGAACACCATGTCCCATGTCAATAAGTGCATCAACATCTGAAACTACAGTAACGTGAGTTTCATCATTTACAAAATAAGCATCAGCTTTAATTCTATCACTTACATCTTTTGCATCATAACCATCTTCAAGCTCGATATAAACCATTCTACGGTGAATACCTGTACCTAGTGGAATTGTCATTGAAAGTGCAGCTTTAACGCCCTCAATCGCTTTTACAGCAACTGTATGCCCCATACTCATGCCTGCACCGAAATTAGTGTATGTAATGCCTTTAGGAGCACAACTTTCCATAAGTGCACGTACAACAGAGTCAGAACCAGGGTCCCAGCCAGCTGCAATAATAGCAACTGTATTAGTAGTTTTTGCAACTTTCTCAAGGTCCACCTTTACATCATATATAGTTTGATGTATATCGTAGCTATCAACTGTGTTTATACCTAACGCAAGATACTCAGCTGCAACTTTTGGTACTGATCTTGAAGGTGTACATAATATTGCAACATCTGGTTTAACAGATATTTTTTTAACATCATCAACAACTTCAATCCCAATGAGTTCTTTAGGGCATTCTCCATCTACACTTCTTCTTACGACACCGACTAGACATACATCTTTAGATGCGTTTATTGCCTCTAATACGGATTTTCCAATGTTGCCATAACCAACAATACAAGCTTTAATCATAATTAATCTCCTTAAATTATTTTAATACAAAAATTATATCACAGAAACAAGAAAACTGCAAGATTATTCTAATAATCTTGCAGTAATTTATAAAATTAGTACAATTCAATTGAATATTTATTATCATTTTGGAGAATAATTTTTTTATTCTTGCATATTCTATGTAAATTTAACTATGCTAAACGCAATTATTATCACAATAATCCGTATAACATATATTGAATTTTATGCTATTGTTTTGGTGACATTTAAAGAAGTAGTAAAGTTAGATATATTTATTATATGATTGATATTACTAACTTTAATCATTTTAAAGCATATTTATATGTATGTCAAATTGAGTTTTAGCATGCAAAAAGGACAGCTTGAATTTCAAGCCATCCTTTTGTGGTTATATTATTGTAACTATCTCCTACCATTTCATAGGGTTTTCGTCAATGTATTTGCATATCTCACGGTAACCTATTTCGTTTCTAATAATTTTGTCATTAAATGATTTTTGCCATATTGGGTGACCGATTTGTTTGGTAATTGAGCCTTTAAATTGTTTGATTATT
>DAMDCT010000016.1:11241-13396 GCA_032091455.1 Oscillospiraceae bacterium
CCGCTTTCGTCAGGCGTGATAAATATAATCATGTGAACATGGTCTGGCATAATAAAATATTTATCAACAAAAACATTTTCATATATGGTGTTTAATTTTTGTATTTCGTTATCTATTGTTTTACCAATATTGGATAAGAGAGTGGGCTCATTCGGGCGAACACAGTTCGCCCCTACATTTTGCCACAACAACGTGGTTCGATTGTTTATGCACACTGTAACAAAATATGCACCGCAGGACGAATAATCGTACCCCTCTAATCGTATCTTTTTTCGTTTCTGTAGCTCCAAAACATCACCACCTTGAATAATGCAAAATTGTCTATTTATAATAAAATGGCTATGTAATAAATACAAATATTTATTGAATTCATATATTTCATATAAATTCAATAAAAAGTCATCTTCTTTCCTTTATTATTTAACTACGCATAATTAGATCAATATATAGCGTTCTAAATATTCAATTTTAGAATAATGGAAAGTTTAAACATCACCAATTTCTATCATATATTTTAAAACTGTTAACTATAATCTTACATTGCATATTTATATAATTATAGTAGTCATCCTTTTGTGGTTATATTATTGTAACTATTGATTATATGGAATGGTGGGGAGGTGATTTCAATTGTGAATTTGCTCACGTTTTTTTCTTGACCATATACAAACATACACATTGAGGCATTTCAACTGTTCCACCATTTTCATTTATATATTTGTAGACTTCTACCAAATATTTTTTTCGTGTAATTTCATCCAACATTTGAACACTTGAATATGTATTTAGCAATGCCACATATCTATCAGCATCATATATATCAGTCCATTTATATTCAAGATATTCAGGGTTATTAAACCAGCCACCTGTTTGCATTTGGCGGATGCGCAATTCTTTAATTTTTAATAAACCTTCTTCATCATATCCAATTAATTCATTTGGCATATAAGTTTTCTTTAATGCATTTAGTCCATTGTGTATAGAGGTGTTTAAATATGTGACGGATGCCATCTGCCAAAACACAGCCATAGTTCCATTTTCTTTGAGCAAGTCATATGCTTTTTTATATCCAATACTTTCATCAATCCAATGGAAAGCAGTGGCGGAAAAAATCATATCATAAGATGTGTTGCTTTGATAATCTTCAAAATAACTTCTAACCACTTTTGTATTTTTATAATTTTTATATTTTTCAGTAAGTCGCTTTACTTGGGCATCCCCTACTTCAATGGCTGTTATTTTAAATCCCATTCTTGCGTAATAATCAGTTGCTTGTCCTGTACCAGCACCCACTTCTAACAAAGCACTGTTTTCAGAACTTATTTCAGAGAAACTATTAATATCAGTATAAAGCTTATCTGGATAAACTGGTCTGGCGTACTCATAATCACTTACAACATTATTAAATGTATCTTTTAATTCCAATTTTTTCACCTCGTAAAATATGTATAATCCGCATTTCAACTTTCAATTTTTTACTAACAATAGATTTAGCCACATTCTCATTATATCTATACCATAATTATACATGCAATCATACCAATTATCAACATAATAATTCCAAATATCACATATTATTTAATTTTTCATCTACAATTATATTATAGTTTATTTATTGTTATTTTTAATAAATCATGATAGAATTACTAATAGATAAATACATATTAAGGAGGTTTTTAAATGCAAAAAACAGCATTGGTTTTAGCAGGTGGTGGGTCGAGAGGTGCGTATCAAATTGGTGTATGGCAAGCGCTTATTGAGCTTGATGTAAAAATTGATATAGTTACTGGCACATCGGTTGGCGCATTAAATGCCGCAATGATTACAATGAATGATTATGAAAATGCATTAAATCTGTGGAAAAGCATTAAAACCTCAATGGTACTTGACATTGATTTAGATGAAGAACTACCAAAGGAAAAGAAAATAAGGACTGTTGTGAAAAAGTTTTTAGCCGACTATGTTAAGCAGGGGGGAACTGACGCTTATCCTCTTAAACAGCTACTTGATAAATATGCAATAGAAGAAACTATAAGAAAATCACCAATAGAATGTGGAATTATAGTAATTGATAAAACGTCATTGAAGCCACTAGAATTATTTAAAGAAGATATAAAAGAGGGACAGCTTAGTGATTATTTGCTCGCAAGCTCCT
>DAMDCT010000016.1:13406-24924 GCA_032091455.1 Oscillospiraceae bacterium
CCTCACTTTTTCCTGCAATAAAGTGTTGCAATATAGATGGAATTGACTATATGGATGGGGGATACTATGATAATCTTCCAGTTGAACTTGCATTAAAAAAGGGAGCAGACCGAATTATTGCAGTCGATTTAGAAGCAATTGGTATGGTAAGACGGCATACATTTGAAAAAGCAACTAATATTACTTTTATAAAATCATATTGGAATTTAGGTCCTATACTTGTGTTTGATAACAAAACAATATTAAGAAATATCAGACTTGGTTATTTAGATACTATGAAAGCATATAACGTGTATGATGGCATCGCATATACATTTGTAAAAAATGAAATAGCCTCATTTATAAGACGTGAAAAACAACTAATTAAGACATTCCATAGAGCGTATGGGTTAACATACTCTAGTGAATTACACGACAAAAAAGAAGAGCTATTTCACCTTAAAATTTCTTCTCACTTAAAAAGAAAATATGGAAGGGAACTAGATAATCATTATTCAACATTTTTAAAGGCATGTATGGAAACTGCTGGAGAACTGTTAGAGCTTGATTGCACGAAATTGTACACCGTAAGTAGCTTTAATCAAAGACTTATTGAAAAAGCTAATGAACTTGAAGTGCCTTATATTGATTCAAAAGAACTTGCAACTAAAGCTAAAATAAAACAAGCGCTTTCAATGCTAGATAAAAAAGTACGTACTATTTATCTTGCGGCATCAATAAAAAGGGCAGTAAGTGATGGTGTCAAAATAGACTCATTAGGGCTTGCACTCTTTTTGCCAGACGAGCTTTTAGCGGCTTACTATTTGGCAATGTTAGATTAAAAGTTAAACCTAAATTGGAGGATTATAATGCGAATACTTATAGATGCGGATGGATGTCCGGTTGTAGATAACACAATAAAAATTGCTCAAAAATATAACACAGAGGTAATAATACTCTGTGATACCTCGCATAGGTTTGAAAAGCAAGGAGCAAAGACAATTATAGTATCAAAGGGAGCAGATAGTGTGGATTTCGCTCTTGCAAATATGATACAAAAAGGTGATGTTGTTATTACGCAAGATTATGGTCTTGCCGCAATGTGCCTTGCTAAAAATGCAATCACTATAAATCAAGATGGTATGCACTACACAAATGATAACATAGATGCGTTATTGTTAGCACGCCATACAGCAAAAAAAATCCGTATGGGTGGTGGCAGGCTTAAAGGTAATAAAAAACGTGCAGATGAACAAAACATAGCATTTGAGAAATCACTTATTGAGATTTTGAAGGATGAATAATAACATATAAACAAAGTGAACGGTTGACACCGTTCACTTTGTTTATATGGCTTTAGTAAATTATTACTTAGACAAGAACTCTCTTAACAAAAGAAGGTACTTTTTATATTGAACTAAGCTAATTTCTCCATGCCCCATATTATCTGCTATGTAAAGTCTGCTGTTGGGGATTGATGAATGTAATTTTTGTGCGGAATTTCTCATAATTTTTAATTCTTTTGAGCCAACAATTATTAAAACTTTTGTTTGCACTTTCTTTATGCTGTCTTTTAACTCATAATTACCATTGCTCAAAGTAATATTTATTAAACTCTGTTTGTTGATTTTTAAGCTATCTTCATAATACTGTTCAAACATATCATTTGGTACAAAAAGAGTTTTAGCTTGCATTTTTGCAAACCATTTTTGCTTAATAAGATGATAAAACAACTTATATGTAGGTACGGTAAGTGCTGTTGTTCCTTTGATTGGGCTAACTAATGCGCTCTCAATAATTGCATATTCTGCAATATTATCTTTTTGAGAGAGCATCTCAACAACAATTTGAGCACCGATAGATAAGCCACCAATTGCAAAAACTTTCCCGCTGTATTTTTCATCAATATATTGTATTAACTTACTAGCTGAATCTTCAATGCTTACAAAAATTGTTTCTCCATCATCACCATGTCCATCAATGATTGGAGTAACTACATGATAGTTTTGTTGCAAATCATCTATAACGTTTTTAATTGACCACCACGACAAACCTCCACCATGCAATAGAATGATTGTTGGTAAATCACTTTGACCAAATTCTATGAATTTCATAATAACCTCCATGAAGATTTCTTTGTTTTGATAAGTCTAGTAGGACTATTTAGCCCATTGCTTACATTGCTCAAGTCGTGCTCCATTATCGCCATGTGTTTTATCAAAGGAAAATTGTTTTAATGCATCACAAGGGAAAACATCACATTCTCCACAATGAGCATAACCTTTCTTCTCACAACAAATTTTGATTTCACACTCTCCCCAAGGGATTTTACTCTCATTAGAACAACCTTTGCAATCAAAGCCAAATTCTTCTTTACAGTTAAATTTAGTACAGCATAAACCACATCTAGATTCTATCATTGTCATTACTCCTTTAATGAATTGATTTTCATATTATAAAAACTTTGTTTTATTGATAATACATTCTGCGCAGCCTATTTTGCCACCATTTAAAACATGCTTTTTAATATTTCTTTGCAATGATGTGTCCTCTTTGAAGTCCTTTGGTTCAATATCTCTTTCTTTAAATACCCATAGATGATAGCCTTTGTCGTCTTCATCTACATTGCAAACAGTATAGTCGCTTTGAAACTGTAAAATGTTTGAGCTTTCTGGTAAAACTTCTTTTAAGTGTGGAGAAAGTAACCATGTGTGGCAGTAGAACAAATTAAATTCAAAATTAGGATAATATTTCTCTAAAAACTCAATTGCCATTTTATATGACGCATGGCAATTCACAGAGTTAATCCTTGCATCAGAAGGTATGTGGACGGAGATGATATTCCCGCCTTTTTTCAAAACAGTTTCACCATCTAATACAATATCATTTCCTTCATGTGCTAACATCTCAAATTCAAGAGTACCAATGCGATAAAGTGTTTGAGATAATTGACGATAAGACCAAAATTGACGGTCATATCCGTAAACACCAAAACTTTCTTTATGTTCCTTTACAAATCTTGATAAACAAGCCATTGTTTCATAAAATATCTCGTCATTAATTCTCATTTCATGATATTTTTCTTGAGTGCATAACGCAGCGCTTAATGAGGTTATAAGCCATAGAAAACCTGCATTCTCGTTTTCTTTAAATAAATCATTGATTTTTGCAACAGCTTCATTACCTGTGTGATAAGAAAAAAGAAGATCAAAATAAGGTTGAACTTGTGAAAAATCATAAGTTCTCATCAATTCTAATACCGTTGCAGTGGCATCCTGTGGCATATCAATATTTTTGCAAAGATTAGTTATTTCTATTTCGTTTAAGTGAGTTAAAATATTCATTATGTAGTATACTCCTTATTATTTTTTTACTAAATACCTGCATTTATTTTACATTAAAAAAAGAGTAATGTCTATATAAAAACAACAAAAGGTAAGCATTTTGCTCACCTTTTATTGTTTGCATCTATAATTTAATAAGATTGTATTTATATTTATTATAGTGCAACAGTCACAATGAAACCATCAACATTGTTTCCTGATACCTTATATTCTTTCTCTTTAGGTACAGGTACTGCTAAGTTTTTTGTGAAATATATTTCGTATTGCTTATTATCATAATCTGTTATGATTAAATGTTTCTTATTAAATTCGAATTGTCTAATGTAGTCAACATATTCTTCATAACATATATTCATTTGATTTATTATGAATGAGTGTGGATTTCCAACATATCGAAAATGCCAAGGTTCGTAGTTAATTCCTGTTTGTTCCTTTTTTTCTTCTGGATACCGTACAATAAATCCATACTTATAAGCATTATCATT
The DNA here is from genome assembly GCA_032091455.1 of Oscillospiraceae bacterium. Taxonomy (GTDB): domain Bacteria; phylum Bacillota; class Clostridia; order Oscillospirales; family Ruminococcaceae; genus Paludihabitans. The sequence goes on from DAMDCT010000016.1 coordinate 17,215, forward strand.
AATCCACTTATATTGACCGTCACCTTTATAATCTAAACTTGATTTGTTTTTCAAAATACCAAAGTCTAGTGCAAGCCCAGTGTGATGTTCACTACCTCCAGGTTTTGCAACCCATTTTACAGCCTCAATCGCACCAACTGAATCAGTTTTGTTATCCATTAACATTTGTTGATAATCATATGTTCTGTGTCCGCTTAAAACAATTACTGAATTATCATTGAATTTATCATGAAAATCTTCAAGCATTTTGTTAAGTGGTTGGGTTATGTTTTTATTCAACAATACGTTTTTATCTTTTACTTTAAATGAGGAATTTTTGACATCATATACGCTCACTAAATTTTGGCTCTCACTAAAACTATATGGGATTTTACTATTAACTAAGATTAGATCACCCATATTAATATCAGATTTTAGTTTCTTAATAGTTTTATAATCATCTGGATTATAATTAGTTTTAACGTGGATTTTTTCTTGTGTTAGTGATGAAGTGTTTTGTGAACTTGCATATCCATTCATTTTGTTTTTTGAACTAGAATTATTTTCATTTGATGTAGTCGAGATTGATTTGATTAATAATACAATTATAGTTACTAATATTAAAATAATTATTATTTTAAGACCGCTATTTTTCTTTTTTGACATAGTAAAACCCCTCTTATATTTAATAAGTTCATATTACCAAATATAAGGGAGGTATATTTTAATTTTATCGTATCAAAACCTTACAATTTACTTAAGATTTTGGTAGCAGTACTATAAATTCTGTGTATTCTTGATTACTGGTAACGCTTATTGTGCCTTTATGAAGTTCGACAATTTGCTTTGCAATAGCAAGACCTAAACCAGCCCCACCAGTTGTACTTCTTCTTGCATTATCAAGGCGGAAAAACTTTTCAAAGATACTATCAATCTTATGCTGAGGTATTTCGTCACCTTTGTTTTTGAACGAAATACTAATATTATTATAATTAATACTTGCAGATACCTCAAGAACTGTATTATCATAACTATAATTTACGCCATTACGCAAAAGATTGTCAAAAACTCGTGCTAATTTATCCGAGTCCCCATGGAAAATAATATCATCATCTATACTTATACAAGGAGTAATGCCTTTTTCGTTCAGCATCGGATAAAACTCATCAATCATTTGATGTATCATAAGTGAAAGATTAATCTTGTTGTTATCAAGAGAAATATTTTGTAGGTTAAAACGAGTAATATCAAAAAACTCATTAATTAATTGTTCTAAGCGATATGCTTTATCAAGGGCAATGGAGGTATATTTAGATTTTTGTTGTGTGGGCATGTCTGGTGCTTCCTCTAGCAAACTTAAATATCCTATGATTGATGTGAGTGGAGTTTTTAAATCATGTGCAAGATAAACCACTAAATCATTTTTTTTCTGTTCGGCCTCTCTAGCAGCTTGCTCATTTTTTATGGAGGTATATTTTATTGTATTTAGCTTTGATTCAATATCTTTGAGTTCTCTTGGTAACACCACAAAGTCTTCATTTTTAAGGAAAACTTTATCAATGGAATTCGACATAATTTCTAAATAACTAATTGACTTTAATACTGTTTGAACAATAATGAAACCAGCAATTATTATAAAGGCTACTATAATAATTGCATATTTAAAATCATAAATCCTATAAACATATAAACCGAATATATTGCGAAGGATTTGTGCTGTGAAATCTCTTAGTGAAATTCCAAATATAAGCAATAAACCAAAGTACACCAATGAAACTAAAATTAACTTTATGATGAATGTTGATAAAATTGTTCGTCTAAGGTTTTTGTTATTTTTCAATTTTGTAGCCTACCCCCCATATAGTTTTTATAAATTTAGGGTTTTTGGTTGATTCATTCATTTTTTCTCTTAATCTTCGAATGTGAACCATAACTGTATTGTTACAGGATAAGTACTTTTCGCCCCAAACGTTTTCAAATAGTTCCTCAGATGAAACTACATTTCCTTTGTTTTTACAAAGCAACCAAAGAATATTAAATTCAATAGGGGTAAGTCCAAGTTTTTTGTCATATAAAGTACATTCATGTGTGTCCTTATTTATAATCAGACCTCTGAAATCAATTATATTGTTAGAGATTTCATTATTATATCGGTTACATCGTCTAATTTGTGCTTTTACTCGTGCAACCACTTCTAAAGGATTGAATGGTTTGGTAATGTAATCATCCGCCCCAATTGCTAATCCATTTATTTTATCGATATCTTCAATTTTTGCAGTTAGCATAATAACAGGAAAATTATATTTTTCACGAATGAGCCTGCAAATCGAAAAACCATCTATATCAGGCAACATAATATCAAGTATAGCTAAGTCTGGCGGTGTGTTTTTTAAGAAATCTATAGCATCATTTCCGTTATTAAATTTACAAACGTTAAATCCTTCATTTGTTAAATACAATTCAATTAAGTCAGCTATTTCTTTTTCGTCATCAACAACCAATATATTCACAATCATCATCCTGTTCAACAAATTTATTCTTGTTTTAATATATTATAGCATAATAACCATAAAATAAAAACTACAAAAGGTGAGCATTATGCTCACCTTTTGATTTATAAGTATTGTTAAATTATAAGCCTAAGAACTCACGCATAACTTTTGTAATTTCTTGTGCTTGCTCAATAGTTGATTGCTCACAGAAAATACGAATAACAGGCTCTGTACCAGAGAAACGACAAATAATCCATCCGCCATTTTTAAAGTAAACTTTACAGCCATCCATATATGAAACTTTTTCAACCTCAATAGGGAAGTTAGGAAGCTTTTTCTCCTCAAATAGTAGGTGCTTAAGCTGATCTTTCTTTTCATGACTAAATCGACAGTCAAATTCGCTCATTTCATGTTGACCGAATTCCGCTTTGATTTCATCAAGAATTTCTGTTAAAGGTTTTCCTATAACGCATAGCATTTCAACAAGAAGAGCAGCGGCATAAATACCGTCTTTACCGTTAATATGTCCACGTACAGTAAGACCACCAGAACTTTCGCCGCCTATTAATGCTTTAGTTTCTTGCATTTTAGAAGAAATATGTTTGAACCCAACGGGAACTTCATAGCATTCTTCATTAAAGCTTTTTGCTAGTTTATCTAAAAGGTGAGATGTGGCAATATTTCTTACCGCCGCACCACTCCAATTTTTATATTTGGTTAGATAGTAGTATAAAAGAACAAGGATATCATTTGGATGAATAAAATTACCTTTAGCATCGATTAATCCAATTCTGTCAGCATCGCCATCAGTAGCAATACCAAGATCATAATTATTCTCAACTACAAGTTGAGATAGACGCTTTAGAGTAGCTGCTGAAGGGGAAGGAAGTCTACCCCCGAATAATGTGTCGTGGCGATCGTTAATTACTTCAACATCACAACGGCAAGTTAAAAGAATAGTTTGCAAAGAAGTTTTAGATACACCATACATTGGATCTAACAATACTTTAAGATTTCTTGACTTGATTTTTTCAATATCAAGAACGGCTAAGATACTATCTATATATTCATTTTTAGGGTTAATTATTTCAACTAAGCCTTCACGAACAGCTATATCAAATTCCATGGTTTTTATATCTGCTTCAGTGATTTTTGCAATTTCTGCTTCGATGTCATCAGTAACAATTTCAGTAGCATCTCTGCCACCTTCTGTGAAAACTTTAATGCCGTTATATTCTGCGGGATTATGGCTTGCAGTAACAGCCATGCCATACTTTGCGCCAGAATTTTCAACAACGAACATAATTACAGGAGTTGGTGCATCATAGTTAATAAGTTTTGCAGGAATTTTGTTAGCAGCTAACACTTGGCATGCCCATTTTGTAGCAGTATCAGATAAAAAACGACGATCATATCCAATAATAAATGGCTTATCCTGTGCATTTTCTTTAACAATTTTATTTACTATTGCCTGAGTTAAAAGTTCAATGTTTGCCTTTGTAAAGTCCTCTCCAATAATTGCTCTAAATCCACCTGTACCAAATTTTATCATATTCATGACCATTCCTTTCAGCCGACTGGATGTTTTGTGGTTTACGGCAATCTTCTTGGCGAAAAACACAAAACATTATACCCCATCCAAATATTTTGTCATCTTTACTATTATAAGATAACAAAATTTGAAAGTCAAGAAACTTTACAAACCTAACGTATATTTCAACAAAATATACAAATATTCATACTTAACAGATTTTTACTTTCATACAAAATTTATAACAACCATCTTTTTGATACTGACAGTTTTCACTACAGGTTATAACGTATATTTTAATTGACATAATGTAACGTGGGAATTTAGTTGCATTTGATATAAGCGCAATATTCTATAAAAAAAATTACTACACTTGGACTTTAAAATTACGGTCTTTTTCCCTGCCTTGTACAAAAGTTTTATTAAAATTATAATTTGTCTTAAAACTAGTTTCCGAATCAAGACTAATTGTACTCATATTTATTTCAGATGAAGTTACCTCAATCAATTTAAATTCAAAAGGGACTTCTGACAATGAACTTGCAGTTACTAAATGGATGTTGTCTTTCGCTACATATGTATTAATGTGACTATGTCCTGATAATACACATCTAATATTTAAATTTTCATTGATAAGACCAAATACTTCTCTGTAAAAATTATCTTCTGTTGGATGATATTCATTTGAATATCCAGTCTGTTCACATGGAACACCCACAAGCTGACTGTGAGTACACAGTATATGTATAAAATCTTTTTGATTTATATTTTGATACTTTAATTTTTGATATTGTTCATTAATAAAATGAGGATTTTGATTAGTTTCCCAATAATATGGTGTGTCCTCCCAATGCGTTGTGATAACATGTAAAAACAAATTATCAACTTTTATAGAAAAATTAGGACTATTGTTAATAAAAAACTGTGGTGCTTCCTTTAACCATATATCAACAGCACACTTATTAGTTAAATCATGATTGCCAAGAGAAAGATATACAGGAACGGATAGATTGAATAAATTAGAAACTCCTTTAATATTCTCCTCTGTGGCACTATCAACCATATCGCCACCATGAAGTATGAAATCAATATTATTATCCTTCTGTATCCATTTATCTAGCAACTGTACTATTTCATATAATTTTTCATTATATCTTTTTTGTTGCTGATAGCCAAAATCACTTGCTCCATAATGTGTATCAGTAATATAGACAAATCTGGCCAATTTTATTCCTCCAATGCTGACTGTTGATTAGTTTTTATTTATAGGTAAATTAATTATATTTTCTTAGTTTGTATTTTTCAAAATTTTTACTAGTTCTTTATTATCATTTATTCTTTCGTTTGTTATGATACCTCCAGTTGCCAAATCTTCTTTTTCATGAAAATCAGAACCAGAAACCATTAATAAATTATTTTTCTTGGCAGACTCATAAGATTGATTATTATATGAATTAGCTCTTTGATTTCCGTTATATACCTCTACACCATTCAATAATTGGGGATCAACGCTAAAACAATTCGTTCTAAAAGGATGAGCTTGATATATAACTATTTCTTTATCTTTAATTAATTCTTTGAATTTTTCTAGACTCAATTTATATAATTCTGGGTTGTTAAGTAAGAAATTTTCATCAATCCCATATACTAAATAATCATTTTCAGATCCTGAAAATCTTAATTCCATCCCTAAAAATATTTTTAAATTTAATTTTTGAGCTTCTTCATGGGCTGTCCTGTATCCAATTAAAAAATCTTCTGCTTTTTTGTTCCAGCTACTATCTTTAATATTTTCAAAAAAGCCTTCGTAGTAGTGATCAGTTATTACTAAACCATCATAACCTATATCCTTATACATTTTAACTATATCTTTTGATTTGATTTTTCCACATCCACTAACTTCAGAAGTATGAATATGTAAATCATATTTATATATTGTCATGTCATTTCATCATCCTTATTTAAAAAATCTTTAACTTTAAAAACTGTCTAAATATTTTGTTATCTTCACCATTATAGGATAACGGAATTTGAAAGTCAAGAAACTTTACAAATCTAATGTATATATTAAAAAAATAACTAAATATTAATAATATATTAGGGTTTTGATTTTTTACTTTGCCTTTTTTTGTAGTAACTACAGCCATTAACTTGTATGGTATTAACCATTGCTTTACCGCAAAATTTGCAATAGCCATCTTTTTGATACTGGCAGTTTTCATTACAGGTTATTATGTTCATATAAATCCCCCTAATTTGATGTGAAATTTACTTGATAATTAATATGTAAACATTGATTTCATAGAGTTATTATGATTTTTAATAAACGCAATATTCTATAAAAAATAAAACTTTTTTTGTAATTAAAGATAAAAAAGTTTTATTTTTAATCATAAATAAATCACAACAATTTTGCCACAATATAAAAAGGACTGTTAAACGAATTTAATGTAATAAATTTGAACTTTAATAGTTATATTTAATTATTTAAGCCGACTAAAAGTGGCAGATTGGAGAATTTAATGTGAAAAAAATTATAATCTTAGAGTCGGTCATGATACCGCTTATAATACTAGCATTTATGATACCATTTTTAATGCAAAAATCAATAGTCCAGGTAAGTATAACTTCACTCAGTGAAATGCAGTATAGTGAGGATATTTATACTAATGGATTTATTGAGGAGGAAGGGAAAAAAGATATTATTGCAGAGCTTCCAATAGTCCCTGATAAAGTTTATTTTAAAATAGGAGACCATGTTAATACAAGTGATGTAATTGCAGATGTTGATATAAATGCAACAAGAGCTGCTATTTTTAACATAGCTGAAATGTCAAAATTAATACCACAAGAATATATGGCTGTAATGGGTAACATAAATATAGATGAGGAGTATGTAGAGAAATATATACCTAGAACAATAGTGTCGCCTGCAAGTGGAACAATAACCTCTATTAATCTTGTTGAAGGAGCAATTTCGACACCTCAAACGGCTGTAGTTACAATAAATAGATTTGATTCCGTAAGAGTCAGAATGACTGTAAATGAGGTAGATGCAGATAAGGTGAAGGTAGGTGATACTGTTGTATTTAAAGCTAATGCAACCAGTGATGTGAAATATACAGGAAAGGTTGAAAGATTATTTCCAACTGCATCCAAAACTCTAGTAGGGACTACTCAAGCAACAGTGGTTGGTTTGTATGTAAAATTAGATAAAGATTATCAAAGACTAAAACCAGGATATACGGTTAATGGAGTGATAAAACAACCAAGTATAGGTGGAATATTTACGTTACCTTATGAAGCAGTTTTACAGGATAAAAATAATCAAGAATATGTTTATATAATAAATGGCTCGAGAGTTAACCGTTGTGATGTTAAAACTGGAAAGGAATTATCTAATAGTGTTGAAATTATATCACCAAATCTAATAAATGAGAAAATAGTTTTCAATGCTTCACAAATAAAAAAACCTAATCAATTAGTTAGAATTATAAAAGATTAATTTACCATAGACACAATGATAGGGGATAAAGCTTGATATAAATAATAAACATATAAACTGATTCCCCTTTGGCGTGAAATCAGAAAGGCATGGTTATAGGAATGATAGATTGTGTAATGAGTAGTATTAAAAACATAATGCGTAAAAAAATGAGATCCATGCTGACTATTATAGGAATTAGCATTGGTGTACTATCTGTAGTT
>DAMDCT010000016.1:24934-28680 GCA_032091455.1 Oscillospiraceae bacterium
GTAGTTATAATTTCAATAATTGGGGATGTAGGTAAAAGAACCCTTAATTCAGAGCTTAACAGCATGGGAATTAGTGGAATATGCATAAGAGCAGGGAATGAAACCGGAACAATTGCATTAGGTCAAAATCAATTAAACGCTGTACAAGAAAATATAAATGTTATTGCGGCTACCCCATTGATGACTAGTGTTAACAATATTAAAGTAAGGTCAAAATTGTATCAATGTGTCGTCTGGGGTATTGACTCAAATGCAGATGAAATTGTATCTCTAGATTTATTATATGGTAGAATGATAAATAAAACTGACATTATCCAAAATGCAAAGGTTTGCATTGTTGATGAATCATTTGCAAAGAATACTTATCATCGGAGCAACATAGTAGGGAAGACAATTACGCTTTCAATGAACAATACCGATGAAAGTTTCACTGTGGTTGGAATAGTTAGTTCTGGTGGAAGTATTTTGCAAGGAGTAATGGGAGATATGGTGCCTTCATTCTTATATGCACCGTTTACAACAATATCAACCATTTCACAGGCAAATGGGTTTTCTCAAATTATTGCAAAATTAAATACCACAGTTGACGAGGAATTTGCAACTAATAGTATAATTCGCGAGTTAGCAAAGACTGAAAATCAAATAAAAACTGTTAATATTGAAAGTCTAAATCAGCAAAAAGAAAAGTTAAATGGATTATTAGATATTGTAACACTTATATTAGCGGCTGTGGGTAGCATCTCATTATTGGTAGCAGGATTATCAATTATGACGGTTATGCTTGTTACTGTAAATGAACGCACAAGAGAAATTGGGATAAAAAAATCAATTGGTGCTACAAAGGCAACAATTATGTCTGAATTTTTGGTTGAGGCTTTGATTTTATCCCTTGTTGGTAGTATAATAGGTGCTGTATTAGGTAGCGTAATTGGGATAATTGGAGCATTAATATTACATGTACCAATAGTGATTAACTTCAGGACAATATTTTTATGTATTGGTTTTTGCGTATTAATTGGAATTGTATTTGGTGTTTATCCTGCAATAAAAGCCGCAAAATTAAAACCAGTTGATGCTTTAAGATTTGAATAAATCCTGTATGAAACGACCCCTGTGTCGTCCCGTTAATACACAAATAAATTTAGTAGGTGATAGCTTATCTCACTTTTTATAAAAACTCCAAATCTACCAAAAGGCAGGGTGTCAACCTGTCTTTTGTCTCCTACATATCAATGTGTACTCGATGATTTAAATTCTCTTTCTATAAAAACTTTAACAGTGCCATTTTGCAATGATGTGCAAAATGGAATAGCTTGTCATGCGGATATTATTTGCCATCATATTGGTGATAACGACATTGTTTTGTATCAGTATGATGAACAACTTGAACAAGAAATTAAATCATTAGGTTTTAATATTATTTATTCTAAAAATAGATTAGGGATTAAATATCCAAAAGATATTGCAATGAATGCAGCGAGGGTAGGAAAGTGGTTAATTTGTAACAAAGCTTTTACTGATGAAAGCATAATATCCTCTACAAGTTCAAAATATATAATTGATACATCACAAGGGTATGCTAAATGCTCAACTTTAGTTGTTGATGAAAATAGTATAGTTACTGCAGACATTGACATTGCAACTAAGGCAAAGGCATGTGGGATTGATGTGCTGAAAATTGAGCAGGGAAGTATTAAACTAGACGGATATAATTATGGATTTATTGGTGGATGTGGTGCGAAAATTGATGAAAATACAATGTATTTTACAGGAGATATAAAAAGCCACCTTCAAGGCAAAATAATATCAGAGTTTATAAATAATAAGGGTATTAAAATAATTAGCGGTAGTTCAAAAGAGCTAATTGATATTGGCTCAATTATAATGTTAAAAGAGTAAAAGCAGGTTTAAATGTTCTTAAACCTGCTTTTACTCTTTATCTTGAAGTTAAAAACTTAACCGAACGGTCGATTGAGTTTATAACATTCTCGTCTTTTTCGTTACTTGAATTTCGATAATCAAACATAAGCGAAAACCCATGTACATCATTTTTCAAATTAACTAAATAAGATTTTGTTATTTTTGTGATGTCATCGATAAACTGATTGATGATTTTTTTATTAAGATTTTTAGGTGCTAATTTACATAATAAATCATAGTGTGGAAAGCAGAAAAATTCTTGGCTGTTAAATAGGTTTCTAAATTCACTATCAGTCGTATATTGATTAAACACTGTACTGATTAGTTTTTCAAGTGCATTATCTATTTCATTACAAACAAAGCAGGTGTGAGCAGGTGACGGAATATCTTTTTTAGATTTTATATTATTAATAACAGACTTTGTTTGTAGATGTTTTGTTTCAAGTTCATTAAGATGTGTTTCAAGCATTAAAGCGATTGATAATTTATTGCTTTTTGTGGTCATCATTTTAAGATGTTCTAAGCAAAAACCATATCTATTGGTTTCTATTCTAATGTCTGGCTCCATCATAGCCGCCCCCATGATGTATTCAATGCATCTTTGCTCAAGCATATCTCTCATACTGCAAATAGGACACCCGCATTTCGGCTCGAAAACTTCATGTATAGGTATTGTGTAAATTGATTCTCTCATATAAAATTACCTTTCTAAATATGGTTAATATGTTTTATGCTTGCTGTAATATAACAAACGTATGTTCTTACAATAAAAATTCTTGAATTTTTACAATATCAGTTCCTTCAAATTCAAAACATACAGCAAAAGGCATATAGGTTTTTATTCTATCAAACTCAGCATAATCAAATTTGTTGTTATAATAATTAATAATTGTACTTAAAGCAGTCCCATGAGTACCAATGACGATATTTTCGTTTGCGTTTCCTAAAAGCACACATTGTAGGGCTGCTATATTTCTTTTTTGAACTTCATTTAAGCTTTCACCATTAGTTAATTTGTAATCAAAGTTATTCCATTGTTCCTTTGCGAATGCATTAAAATCCTCAACCCACACATTGTCTAAACATCTTTCCCTAAAATCATCTATTATGTCAATCTTTAAACCTGCTTTTTGAGTATAATCTTTTATTGTATCAATTGAGCGTATGTATGGGCTTGAAAAAGCTTTTGTGATATGTTTATCTGAAAGAAATTCAGTTACCTTTTTGCAATCTTCACGGCCTTCTTCAGTTAGTGGACGAGCATGGTCATCATGATTTGTGTAATCTGGTTTTGCATGACGTATAAAATATATTTTTGTCAATTTTATTCCTCCATTTATTTAAGTTGTTGATGTAACATGTAGGGAATGCATTGTAGCATTACTCACAGCTACCAATTGTTGCCCCATACAGAATAATATATAGTATGAATATCCCCAAACTTTTCAACTTGACTATATTTACACTAATATGGTATACTTTATGAAAGGGGGATTACTTATGAAAACAATGATAAACGGAGAAAACCTCCATTTAAATATATCAAAGGATAGCTTAAATCTTGCTGATACTCTCGATTGTGGACAATGCTTTAGATGGATAAAAAAAGACGATGATACATTTGTGGGTGTAGTAAGCAACTATATTCTGACTTTAAAGCAAACGGAAAATGAAATTATCTTTTACAACACTACACAAGCTGATTTTGATTTATTATGGAAATCTTATTTTGACCTTGATACTGATTATGAAGCAATAAAGGAAAGCTTGAAATTTGACGAAACAATAAAAAAATCAATGGATTATGCAGGCGGAATGAGGATATT
>DAMDCT010000016.1:28690-36139 GCA_032091455.1 Oscillospiraceae bacterium
GCCCTATGTTCATTTATAATTTCTCAAAATAATAACATACCAAGAATAAAAAGTACAATACATAAGCTATGTAAAAAATTTGGCGAGAAAATAACTGATGAATATTACAGTTTCCCAACAGCAAAACAGATTGCATGTTTAACTAAAGAAGACTTGCAAGGTCTTTCTCTTGGCTATCGTGATGATTATATACTTGATTGTGCTAGAAAAATCGAAACAGGTGAAATAAGCTTAGAATGTGTGTCATCAATGGATATTCAAACTGCACGTGACACACTCCGCACTATAAAAGGAGTTGGACCAAAGGTAGCAGAGTGTGCGCTTTTATTTGGCTTTTATAGGGTAGAAGCGTTCCCAATTGACACATGGATTAAAAAGGCGTTAAATTATTTTTATAAGGACGGATTTCCGAAGGAAGCTTCAAAATATGCAGGAATTGCCCAGCAGTACATATTCCACTATATAAGAACTTGTAACGATGCACCTAAAATATAATAATGAATTTATATAAAAGTCGCTTTTAAAAGGCGGCTTTTATACATTTTGCAATAAAATATAAATTATATATGAATTAATGTTGAGCTTTAGCAATTTCTTCTTGCTCAATTGCTTTGTTTTCATCTGATTGTTTAAATTCTTTCTTATTGCGTGGTTTAATGCTATAAATATATGCTGATAATATTGATGTGATTGGAATTGTAAATAAAATACCAAGACTTCCTACAAGTGATTGCATAACTTCTACAACTATCATTTCACGGTTAAAAAGGGCAAGTAATGAATCAGAATTGGCTACAAGTAATAATACTATTGAAAGTGAACTTCCGATATAAGCTAGTATTAAAGTGTTTGCCATTGTGCCCATTATGTCACGACCAATGTTAAAACCCGATTTAACAAGTGTTTTAAATGTTTTAGTGTGCATATTATCGCTAAGTTCTTTTAGTGATGATGCAATAGACATTGAAATATCCATTGTTGCACCAAGTGCACCAATGATTATTGCTCCAAATATTATAGCACGTAAATCAATAGGATTTTTCTCGTTTAGTAAAACTAGGAATATTGACTCTTCGTCAACTGCTCCGGTTAAATTCATAGCTTTATCCATAACTAAAGTAAGAATACCAGTTACAACAAGTCCACCAAGACAGCCAACAGCGGCACAAAAAGTTTTTTTACCAACGCCATTTATAATTAGAAGTGTCATAAATATAATAAATAAGCAAATTATGCTCGAAGCCTTATAGATATTCATTCCAGAAATAATTGCAGGTACAAACACAGCAAAGATAGCAAGGCAGGTAAATACTAATGATACAATAGTATTTAATCCTTTTTTGCGACCAAATAACAAAACTAATACAAAAAATGTAACGCAAAGCCAAATTAGTGCATCACTGCGTTGATACTCAGCAAAGACCCATTCACTGTCCTCACCATTAGAGGTTACAAAGCTAACAAGTATTTTATCCCTTACCTCAACATCCTTTGGGTTTATGGGTAGCATACTATTGATTGATTGAGTAGCGGTTACAGTTTCTCCTTTTGAAGCGCCTGTTTTAATTAATGCTGAGAAAATAATTGTTTTCTCAGTTACGAGAGAATCACCACCTATTGAGGATTCGTCTAAGTTCACATCATTTATTTTAGTTACCACAGCAGTTTGTGTGGGTATTTTTTCAATATGTATATTTAAAGGTTTAGTGCAAAGCCTATTTCCTATAACAACAAATGCGATTGAGAATAATACTGTTGCAATATATATCAAATTGTTTTTGTGCTTTTTAAAAAAGTTCATAAGTTTATAATCTCCAATACAAATAGTTACTATATTATTGTACTTATATTATTAGTCTAAGTCAAGAATTTATAATATTAGTTAAGGAAATTGTTTTTTGCTATAAAGGTGAGAGATTTTATTTATGAAACTAATTGATTTTTTCGTGAGAAAACGGTAGATATTTAATTATACAATTTTAATTGATTTTTTCGTGAGAAAACGGTAGATATTTAATTATACAATTTTAATTGATTTTTTCTCATGGATAGCTTATAATATATACGTATTGATAAATTAATAACAAGGAGGATATTATATATGTTAGTATCTGCAAAAGAAATGTTACAAAAAGCAAAAGAGGGCAAATACGCAGTAGGACAATTTAATATTAATAATTTAGAGTGGACTAAGGCTGTACTTCTAACTGCACAAGAAAACAATTCACCTGTAATTTTGGGTGTATCAGAGGGTGCAGGCAAATATATGGGCGGTTACAAAACAATCGTTGGTATGGTAAACGGAATGCTTGAGGAACTTAAAATTACTGTTCCTGTTGCACTTCACCTTGACCACGGTAGCTATGAGGGCGCACTAAAGACTATCGAAGCTGGTTTCTCATCAGTTATGTTTGATGGTTCACACTATCCAATCGAAGAGAACATTGCAAAAACAACTGAGCTTGTAAAAATCTGTGCTGAAAAAGGTCTTTCTCTTGAAGCAGAGGTTGGCTCAATCGGTGGAGAAGAAGATGGCGTTATTGGTGCTGGCGAATGTGCTGACCCTGCTGAGTGCAAACAAATTGCTGATTTAGGTGTTACAATGCTAGCTGCTGGTATTGGTAATATTCACGGTAGCTATCCTGCTAACTGGGCTGGATTAAGCTTTGAAACACTTGAAGCTGTACAAAATGTAACTGCTGGCATGCCTTTAGTTCTACATGGTGGTACTGGTATTCCAGAAGATATGATAAAAAGAGCAATTTCTTTAGGTGTTGCAAAAATTAACGTAAACACTGAGTGTCAGTTAACATTTGCTGCTGCTACTCGTAAATATGTTGAAGAAGGCAAAGACTTAAAAGGAAAAGGATTTGATCCTAGAAAACTTTTAGGCCCTGGCTTTGAAGCAATCAAAGGCACAGTAAAAGAGAAAATGGAACTTTTCGGTTCAGTAAATAAAGCGTAAGCTTTTATAAATTAAAGCCTCACACCAATTTGGTGTGAGGCTTTTTGTGTATACAAATCTAGTCATATAAAGTCAAACCGTCAAACAAATCATCTGCACAAATTTCTCTACTGTCAATTAGGCAAGTGTTGAAAGTTCCAATTTTAAACTTTAGCCAACCACCACTCATGAAACATGAAATATTTGTTTTATCTACTGGAACAATATAAACCCATTCAACATCGTCTGATGTAGCAAGACAAACTTTCATTCCTTTTGGGAATGTTATTTTACCTGTTGTATTAGTGCGAGATAGATGTAAAGCTAAATCTTGCTTTAGCTTTACAATGTTGCCCATAGTATATAAATCACGTGGGACTTCACTGATAATAGGACGAGTGTATTCGCTTTCCAATGACCAATAATGTTCTTTAAACATAATAACATAATCAGCTTCCCTGTACCATGTTTGCAAAATGTGTCCACGTTTTGAGCCAGTAAAACCATGATTGTTTATTTGTATACTCTCTGGAGAACCCGAAAGATTATTAACATAAAGCAATTGATTGTCTTGGTAGTGGTAAATATCATAATTAGGGTCGCTACTTGGTCCATCACCATTTATAAGTATTTGAATACCATTATAAGGGTTACCACCAAGCAAAGCGCCATAAAATTCACCCGATGGTCTAATAATGTCCGTTTTCACTTGCCGATTTCCAACGGATAAAGTGTATTCGTCAATGTATGATGAATCATTATCATTTTTTATGATTTTGAAATGAATTACCTCACCTTTACCATCATTATTTAAATCAAGGCAAACACCATCATACAATTTAACAACTTCTTTATTTAAAATACGTTTTTGCAATGCTTGGTTAATTTTACTTGTTGGATTTTTAATGTTTATTTCTGTATCTTTAATAGTTACTTCTTCCACAACTTCCTCTACTCTAAAATCTTGAGTATCAAGTTGAGTTTTATATTCATTATCATTGTTTTCTTGTGAACTGGTTGAAGGAGTTGGGGTAATAGATTGAACATTTTTAGTGTTTTGTTTACACCCACCTAAAAAAACAGTCAATAAACAAAACAGTATGATAGCTAAAGTTTTTTTCATATCGTTTCCTTCTTTCAAATGCAATAACGAAAATACTTGCTGTGATTAAAGTATGGTTATAATAGCACTATTGCTTGCGTTTTATCATATTAAAAAGTTTAGTCACAGCTTCTAATATTTTAGAAAGTCCTAATTTCTCCCACAATAATGAAGAAAGCCGAATAAAACAAATGATAATAATTATACAGATTATGATTTCTAGAGCGATTTTAATTATATCTAATAACCACATTACATAACCACGTTTAAAATTCTATATTTGTTTTTCAACATAACAGACCAGTGCTTGCTAAAGTATTTAGGATTGTCAATATTATACTCGCAATATTCTTTAGGTGTTTGAATAAGCTCCCAATCGGCAAAGAAATGCTTTATATCACATATATCAACATAAAAGTGTGGAACATATTTTTCTGTTTCATCATCATCACGTAAAATGGTATTTTCATCAATTGTTTTGTAATCATCTTTCTTTTGAAAACTACAAGTGTTTTTTGAAATCAATGTTATAAATAACTCACCATTTGGCTTTAATACTCTCTTTATCTCTTTTAAAGTATTTACAAAACCTTGTGTGTCAGTATGATAAATGACATTATAAGCGATTATACAATCAAAAGTATTATCATTATAGGGTAGTTCTAACATATTACAGACATCGGTTTCTATATTTAAGTTTTCTTTATTTGCCCATTCTTTTGTATGGTTTACACCGTAATCAGATAGGTCGACAGCCGTAACATCAAAGCCTTTTTTAGCCATGTAAATTGAATGACGTCCAAGCCCACAGCCTAAATCAAGAAAATTAGTGAACTGTTTTGACTGCCAGCTTTCAGCAAGATATGCACTTTCAATGCATGGTATTAACCATTGATTACTTTCGTTTTTGCTCCAGTCCCAAGCTTTTGTAATGTTCATATTTCCTCCAAAAAATATAAGGTAGTAATAGTTGTATTAATATGATAATTTTACTGCAATTAAAAAACATAGTCAATTTTTTCTATATAAAAGCAGATTAAAAGGCAGAGTTTTCGCTCTGCCTTTCCTATATCACATAAACATATGTTCTATAAATATCTTCATACCTATTAAAACTAAAATTGTTCCGCCAAATATTCCTGCTTTTTGATTTAGTTTTGTGCCAATTTTTTTTCCTACATAAACTGCAATGACACTTAGTATAAAGGTAGTGAGTGCGATTACTCCAGCTGAAAGATAGATGTTTACATTCATTGCTGCAAAGCTAACACCGACTGCTAAGGCATCAATGCTTGTAGCAATTGATTGAATTAATAAAATCTTAAAAGTAAGTTTGATTATACACATCCCATTTTCAAAACCTTTTATTGCATCAAAAATCATCTTGCCACCGATTATTGAGAGTAGAATAAGTGCAATCCAATGGTCATATGCCGATATTTGTTTTGAAAATAACGAACCTGCATAGTAGCCTATTAAAGGCATTACTCCTTGGAATACACCAAAGGCTAAACCTATGCAAAGTGCATGTTTTAGTTTGACTTTATAGTACATGCCATCGGACATTGAAACGCATACAGCGTCCATTGATAGCCCAATACCTATTAAAATTATTTCGATTATGCTCATATTGTACTCCCTTGTTGTAAAATTATTGTTGTGTAATATAGTAATAATATAATTATTATGTAATCGAAACGACACGTAGGTCGTTTCATACGCAATATAAATGTATTATAAGAGCCGGTGCATAACCGCCCTACTTATTCCATCTATATTCTTGTATCTAATAATTCAGAATATTGTTTTCTAAATTCGTCAAATGTATCAGTATCAAGAGCATGACGTATTTTTTCCATTAAAGTGTTATAAAAATAAAGGTTATGCATAACTGCAAGGCGCATACCAAGCATTTCATTCGCCTTAAATAAGTGACGCAAATAAGCACGAGAGAATTTTTGACAAGTTGGGCAGTCACATTCCTCATCTATTGGCAATTCATCATCTTGATATTTTGCATTCATAATGTTTCTGATGCCTGTCCATGTATTAAGATGTCCGTGACGAGCATTACGGCTTGGC
This sequence comes from Oscillospiraceae bacterium, assembly GCA_032091455.1. GTDB lineage: Bacteria > Bacillota > Clostridia > Oscillospirales > Ruminococcaceae > Paludihabitans. The sequence goes on from DAMDCT010000016.1 coordinate 34,819, forward strand.
ATTACACAGTCAAATATATCAACACCACGTGCAACTGACTCTATAATGTTAGAAGGAGTACCTACACCCATTAAATAACGTATTTTATCAGCAGGCATATATGGCTCAACAACTTCGATTACATGATACATTTCTTCTTTTGGCTCACCAACAGCAAGTCCACCAATTGCATATCCATCCAAATCTAATTTCGCAATGTCTTCCATGTGTTTAATTCTAAGGTCATCATAAGTACAGCCTTGATTGATACCAAATAAAAGTTGATTTTTATTTCTTGTAGTAGGTAGGGAATTAAGCCTGTCCATTTCAATTTTGCAACGTTCAAGCCAACGTGTTGTGCGTTCACAAGATGCTTTTGCATAATCATATTTAGCTGGATTTTCAACACATTCATCAAATGCCATTGCAATAGTGGAGGCAAGATTTGATTGAATTTGCATACTAACCTCAGGGCTCATGAATATCTTTTTACCATCAACATGGGAGCTAAAGTGAACGCCTTCTTCTGTTATTGTGCGAAGTTTAGAAAGTGAAAATACTTGAAATCCACCACTATCAGTTAGAATAGGTTTTTCCCAACCCATAAATTTGTGTAGTCCGCCAAGCTTAGCAATAAGCTCATCCCCTGGTCGAATGTGTAGATGATAAGTATTGCAAAGCTCAACTTGACATTTAAGGTCAACTAAATCATAAGATGAAATACCGCCTTTAATTGCCGCCGCTGTACCAACATTCATAAATGCAGGTGTTTGTACTGTACCATGTACAGTATGAAACTCGCCTCGTCTAGCAGTTCCTTGTTTTTTAATTAGTTTATACATAATATCTCCTTCTTGTTTTCAATATATCTTGTAGGGACACCATATATGGTGTCCGTTTATCGTCATCAATACTGGGTTCGGACACGATATATCGTGTCCCTACGGGACTATTTTTATTTTACCTTTTTTTTATTTGCAAATATAGCAATAATAAAGCAAATAACACTCGGTAGTAAAAATTCTAATGTTCTTTCTAAAATATAAATATCAAACGGTGCTGAATGAATAGTTTGTTTGTATTGATAGTAGTCTGCTCCTAATCTAATTGCAAAACCAATAATTAATAAACAACCTACAATGTTTAGAAAAATATGTGTGCTGACTTTCTTTTTCGTAAAAATAACCTTCTTTCATATAAATTTACTTTATCAATGTTGGTTTCGGACACGATATATCGTGTCCCTACAGGTTAGAATTTATTTTATCTTTATCAATATTGGTTTCAGACACGATATATCGTGTCCCTACAGGTTAGAATTTATTTTATCTTTATCAATATT
>DAMDCT010000017.1:0-27231 GCA_032091455.1 Oscillospiraceae bacterium
AGATTGATATATATTTTTAACAACTTTGATAGATAAACAATTGCATCAAACTGCCCTTCCATAGTAGGTATTTGCAAGGATTTGGAAGCCAGAGGTTATCGTCGTTTGCACAATCCACGTCATCCAATAATGATGCATCTAAAAACCACTTTGATTTTAATCCTGTACATGTTTCAAATCTGTGTGAAAGACGATCCATATTAATCTAAGGAGCACTTGTATATGCATGTTCTGCATACAATTGAATTCCATGGAGTGCAAGCCAATCTGTGCATTCAGCACCGTCCACGTTTGTCTGCCAACTCTTTTACATGATTTAAGTGTCTCAGCAAAATTTCAAGTATATACTACGATATACTATGGAGAAAGTAAACATATTTATTAAAATAAAAAAGGTGCACAAAATAGCAAAAACTCAATTGAAACAAAGTCAAGTCATAGAACGTTACTCCTAACCAAGCCACTAGAGGACTCCTGCTGACGATGATAGATTAACAATAGGCAAATCGTGGGGAGTGTGGATAAATGTATTGCAAAAAAACACCTGCTATAACTTTTATATTATAGCAAGTGTCTTGAAATTGATTTAGTCTTTTTTGACAACCTTAAACTTAAGCTTTTTGCTTACAACTCCAAGAGTTACAACTGACATAATTGCAACTATTAAAATATTTTCCATAGAATTGCTTTGCCCTGTTTTAGGATTTTGTGTGGGTACAGGAGTAGTTGTTTCTCCAACGTTGCTTAATGTGTTTGTAGAATCAACCACCATTGCGTAAGGTGAGAAGTGAGTTGCTATGGACTTAGCGCACCACACTCCGTCGATTTCAACTAGCTTTGTTTCAAGAATTATAAGCTTGCCGTCAATTACGCAAACAACCTTTATATTTTCTTTACCAGTAAGTAGATTTTCAGGAATAGGGCAAGTTATTGTTACAGAAGTTCCTTCATTTGGCTGCACCTTTGTGTTTGTCCAAATACACTGCTTATTGAAAAATTGTAAAATGACAACCGCGAAAATGATTGATAGAAAATGACCTTTTTCTTGGACAAAGGGGCTACAAATGCCAAACACATTTTTCTGATTTCAATTATGAGTTTTTCAGTAATAAATGATGCTATTATATTTTTGGAGAGGTATTTGAACTATTGTTTTACTTAAATTTTGCTGTGTCAGCATAAGTACAAAGATAGTTTCGTGCCTTTACAAGTTTTTAGCTTGACGTTTTCCCATTCTGCGCCAATTAATAAATCCATAAACATCATTGAAAAGGAATGCAATAAAACAAACCACAACAGACAGATACGAAATCTCCTCAAATGTTGCCAAACTCCACAAAATAATAAGTAGAATGTCATTTGTGGCATATCCTATGGCATAATAAGGGCTCCTTCTGAAAGTAAGATATACTGCAACAAAACTTGTTGTTACAGATATTGTACTTGGAATCATGTTAGCCGTATTAAAATAATCCAAGATAAAATAGAATATAAATGTAACAAGTGTTGTTAAAACCCACATAAAACCCCACTCTTTTTTGGACAGATGGTTAACTTTTACCTCTGACTTATTTCCGTTGTACGGATTTTTTATCCAGGAAATTAAAGCAAATCCCGCCATAGGCATAGTCATTCCAAGATAAGTTACCATTTCTCCATAATAAGAAAAAGTGAATGATATGATACCGTAAAGTAAACTAAAAATAATCATAAGAAACTGTCCAAATGGGTTTCCTTTAGCATTAAAAATCAACGAGGTGACACCAATCAGTGAAGCCCAAAGTGCTAAGTAGTTGTTCCGGTCAAAAAGGCAAAAGGTTACAATAATTACAAAAACAGAACCATGCCATAGTGCAAGTTCTCCTTTAGAAAAATATCTAAATAGACTTCTTAAATTTGCCATATACCCTCCAAAATAATAAACATCCGAATACACATCTTCATAGACCTAACGATGTGTAAACGAATGCTTTTCGCATTTCTACCCGGTGGCAGATATATTTTATTTTTATTACTAGAAAATGATAGGGAAGCGATAGCTCAGTATCAAATGCTAGTTTATATGTTCGTTGAATTATATAAATAATCTTTAATTAATTATACCACATATTAAGTAAAAAACAATCCAGTAGGATTGTTTTTTGACTTTAGGGGTTATATTGGATATCGTTGTGTTTTTGAAACGGGTTTTATCGGACTAAATAAAGTCTTTTTTTAATAGACTTTATTTTATGCATTGCATTACTTGTATAAATAACGGCAATAACTAGCATTCCGAAAGAAATACCTGCACAAAAATTTGCAATATTCTCTGTAATGCCTTTTTCTGCAAACCCTAATCCTTGTAAAACTAAAAAAATAATAAAACTTACTACTCCAATCCAAGCAAAAACATGGAGCTTTTTCATCAATTGTATTTTTTCTCCATTGCTATAATCAGTAACCTTTAATACTGTTTCTTCTAAATTTTTATTCATTTTCTCGCTTGCCCTTTCTCCATCAAGTATTTCTCTGAGTTCAACATTGTAATAATTTGATATTAAAATTAAGATATCCAAATCGGGCATGTTACTGCCTGTTTCCCATCGTGAAACAGTTCTGGTTGATACATTTATTATTTCTGAGAACTGTTCTTGGGTAAGTCCTTTTTCTTTTCTAATCTCTTTAAGGAAGCATCCAATCTTTTGTTGATTCAATGGTTATCCTCCTTTCAAGCATAATATTAACACAATTATAATTGATAAAACACGACACAAAGCGAGAAATGGCATGTTTTATCGTATAGGACAGATAATGTCTATCCTTTTTATAGATTATATAATGTTTATTTCATCCTATCACACAAAAAGAAAAAAGTCATGTAAGTTTAAATACTCATACAAGATCTTAATTATGAGTTTAGGGGTAATATCAGATACACTATATTTTTGGAGAGGTATTTGAACTAATTTTTTATGCGGGTTATGATTATTTTACCCAAACCATGTTCAATTCAAGTTTACCTGTGTTTTCATCAATTTGTTCATCAGAAACAGTAAAATTTTCATGAAGATAAAATTTAACTGCTCTAATATTTTCTTTATATACACTTAGTGACAACGCATCTCCTTTGTCCTTAGCATAATCCAATAATTTCTTTCCTATCCCCTTAGATTGCAAGAGGTGAGAAACGAAAATACCAGCTATATAGTCATCCATTAAGCCTATAAAACCTTGAATAACATTATTTTCTTCATAGACATAAATTGTGGCACTCGGCATCATACCTTTCACTGTATCATAGTTACTTTTCCAGTATTCACTTTTTATAAAACTATGGGCCGAAATATTAGTATCCAACCATAAATCCATAATCCTATCTATATCTTGATTTTTAAAATCTCTAATCATATTCTCTCCTGTTATATAAATAATCATTACACATTTTATCATATAAAAACAAAAAAGTCATGTATAAGTTTAAATACACATACATGACTTTAATTATGAGTTAGAGGTAATATCGGATATCGTCGCATTCTTAGGTGTGTATTTAAACTATTTTTATAGGAGCATTATGCACATAAACCTACCAGTAAACTGGTTTATTGTTTACTCAAAACCGCATTTTTATAGCTTATCAAAATGTGACATGGTCCAAATATTACCGATGCAATTATTAGCGGAATAGATAGAATTGTTATGCCGCTAAACAAAAAAATAACTGATGGAATTATTGAAAGTGCCAGTGCTCTGAACACACTATTTTGATGAAAGCAAACCAACCATATCAAGCAGTAAGCCACTAATAATACAGCATTAACCGCAATATTTATTATCAATGCATTATCAAACCAAAAGCCGAAATACGTGCTTGGTATATTGATAATCATAAGCCCAAAACAACCAAATCGTCCTATCTGTTCAAATATTTCAACGACTTTGTTTTGCCATACATTAATAAATCCGTATTTAAATTTCATTGCAAAAATTACATTAGGAACCATTAAAGACATTATTATTATCAAACCATATATGTTAAATATTTTTATCATAGTTGCCCCCTAAATTTCAATTTAACTTAAGTATATCGTATAAAATCAAAAAGTCATGTATAAGTTTAAATACTCATACATGACTTTTTATTGGTGCCGCTGGCCGGACTTGAACCGGCACGGTATCACTACCAGAGGATTTTGAGTCCACCACGTCTGCCATTCCATCACAGCGGCGTTACAAGAAGTAATTATACATGATTTTGATAAAAAAAGCAAGTATTTAAATAAATTTAATAATAATAATTTTATTGATTTTGTATTTACCCCGTGAGATAGGCTATAGCTATATCAAACTTTATTGAATAACAAAAAATAATTGACTTATAATAGTTAGTATGTTAATATGTAAGTAATGATTACTAATTAAGGAGATATTATGACTATTGGGAATAGAAGTGTTATAAGAAAAGTAAATCAGAGGGCCATTGTGGATTATATTATAAAAAATAATGGTGCTTCAAGAGCAGAAATTGCAAAATCATTGAATTTGAGTAAACCAGCTACTTCTGAAAATGTGGCGGATTTAATAGAAAGAGGAATTTTAAGCGAAAACGGTATAGCCCAATCTAACGTAGGAAAAAAAGCAACACTATTAAGGTTTAACTATGAAAGCTATTACGTTTTTGTAATTGATTTCACAGGTCAGTTATTTGAAAATTGTATATCAGTATCTATTTGTGATTTATACTATAATATTATGTGTAAAAGTTCAATAAAGCTACCTATAAACATTAACCAAGAAATGATATTACAAAATATTGATGAATTCATTTTAGTTAATAACGTAAATATGGAAAAAGTAGTTGCAATAGTAGTATCAGCATCTGGAATAATAAAAGATAGTAATCAACAAAATTTATATGCAGAAAATAGTTTTCCTATAAGTGTGAAAGATGAATTAACGAAGCATTATGATAAGGATGTTTTTGTTTATAACGATATTAATCTCGCTGCAGTAGGAGAACAACAGTTTGAGGACGAGTATCGAGAAAATAATCTAGCATATTTATGGTTCGATATGGCTATTGGCTGTGGAATTATACTTAACGGAAAGCTTTACGAAGGAACACTAGGCGCATCAGGTGAAGTGGGCTTACTTAAAACGGCAATGTTAGATAAAGAAAAAAATATTTCATATAAATTTATATCAGAGGTAGCAAGTATTTCTGCTGTGAATAAAAAAATAAATGATGAGTATAAAAATAGCCCATATCTTCAAAAGGAATATTCATTAAAAAAAATGCTTAGTTTTATTGATTTAATAAGTGGTAAACAATTGGGTGATAAATATTGCATAGAAGTTTGTAAAACACTATATCGTTGTGTAGCTGAGGTTGTATATAATTTAGCAATATCACTTGACCTAGAAACTGTAATAATAGGTGGACACATTAATATGTTAGGCGAGGATTTGTATTCATATGTTAGGGAGTATATGAAAACAGTTCCTTATAATCAAACCAAAATCAAAAAGGCAAGTCAAAATGATTCATCAATTAAGGGCGCTTACTATATAGGAGTTAAAAAGGCAATAGAAAAAATAATATAATTATATTGGAGGCAGAAAAATGAGTAGAACACAAATTAAGTTAATGTCAGATGAATGTATGCTAAACGTGACAACCGTTAAAAACGATAGTGCAGATAGTGTAATTGTTTTTTTACATGGTGGACCTGGAAGTGGAGCACAACCAATAATGGATTTACCAGCATTAAAAACGCTAGAAAAGACATTTTCAGCAGTATATTTTGACCAACGCGGAAGTGGTGAGTCTGAATATGATTTGTCAAAAGAAATAACAATTGAGCAGATTACCAAAGATGTAAAGTGTGTTGTTGACTATACAAAGAAGCAATTCAAAGGAAAGCCAGTATATCTATGGGGTGGTTCATTTGGTGGACTGTTGACATTGCTATTTTTACAAAAGTATCCAACGGAAGTCAATAAGGCAGTTATATCTTCTCCTGCAATATGGATGTCTAATCCTGAGGTGGTTGCATATCAAGATTCCTATTTTGATGAGGTAGCTGAAGAGTTTTTACAACCAAATCTGTTGAAAAAATACAGAGAACTACAACCACTTAATGGTCGTAGTCGTAAGTTTATTGACTCACAAGAGTTTTCTGATTATCTAAAACAGATAGGTAAACCACCAGTTGGTCAAGAGGGTGGATTCCATATCCATGCAATGCGTAATTGGATAAATGATTGTGATTTAAGAGAATCTATTAAAGATATAAAGATTCCAACACTATTTTTACAAGGTCTAGATGATCCAATTTGTATTCCTTCATCATTAATTGAAGCCGTAGAAAAATATAAGAATAATCTTGTTTCATTAAAAACATTTCCTAATTGCGGACATGGTGTATTTGATGACTGTAAAGATGAATTTTGTGAAGCTTGTACTGAATTTTATTTAGGATAAAATAAATCCTATACATAAGTTAGTCGAAAAATAACGGTAAGACCACATGATAATTAAAGTGGTCTTACCGTTATTTATGGCGTTTCTACATTTTTAGAAAAACACACATATTCATATTCACATCAAGCTTTCATCATAGTTTGTACGAATACCACCGATGAATTTTGGTCTTGTTCTGAACAATTTATGCTTTATTTCATATTCACATTAAGTTTTCGTCATAGTTTGCACGAATACCGCCTATGAATTTAGGTCTTGTTCTTGCACAGATAATGTTTGCGTCACCAATTTTAGTAATGGAAAGGCGAACTGGAACAGCAACTTTAGCAAGATGCATTCCAATAAGTGTACCACCAATATCAATACCGCCTTTAGCACGTATTTCCTCAACTGCAACAGGTGCATTGAAATTAGTGTATGCAGCGGTGGCAAAGCTTCCACCAGCTTTAGGTTGTGGAACGACATTAACCTGTTCTAATCCATAAAGTTTGGTTGCTTGCTTTTCAATTATTATTGCGCGGTTTAAATGTTCACAACATTGTGCTGCTAAAAATATGCCTTTTTCTTTTAAAATAGGGTAGATGCCATCAAAAATAGCATTTGCAATATCAACACTTGAAAATGAGCCAATATTATGCCCAGCAACTTCACTAGATGAACACCCAACAACTAAAATATCATTTTCTTCAAGTTTTGCAATTTCAATTAGTTCGGTAACTGCATCATGAACCTGTTGTTTTATTAAATCAAACAATTTAATTACCTCCAATATAATAGTTATTATTCTTATTATACACCAGATGTCAATGAATAAAAATAGTATTTATTCTCATTTTAAATAATATGATAAATATACGCACTAGCGTATACGTTATCAATTTGAAAATGTTATAATAATTATAAAACAAATTAATAGTGGAGATGAAAAAAAGATGGCAGATTATCAAAAAATGTATAGTACATTATTTAACGAAATAACAGATGTGATTGAGAAATTAAAGCAAGCCCAGCAAAAGACAGAAGATATTTATATTGAAGAAGGTGAAAAAGATAGTATTATAATAATTAAGCCAAAATCAAAGGAATAACACATAAAAAGGCTTAGAGTTAATTACTCTAAGCCTTCAATAATATATATGCTTATTATCCCATTACAACAGTATTTATACTGTTTGCAGGCATAGCAGGAATTGCTCCCTCAATTTTCTTACCATTAACAAGGACTTCCTTGACGCCTTTTTCAACGTGGTTTGAATTTGTAACAGTAATATTGAATGTAGCATCTCGCCATTTTCTAACAGCATTGAAACCGTCCCACTCAGCAGGAATACATGGATCGATAATCATACCATCAAATGCAAATCTAATACCTATCATGTAACGAGTAGCAGCAAAGTATGCCCAACCAGCACTACCAGTTAACCATGGGTGACGTGCACGACCATGAGCAGTATGATCTCTACCCATAATAAATTGGCAGTATGAATATGGCTCAGATTGTCTAATTTCTATCTTATCATTTTGGTTGGCAGGGCATAGAGAGTTATAGAACTTCATAGCACGATTGCCGTGTCCAAGTTTTGCATCAGCAACCCAAGCCCATGGGTTTGGATGACTAAAAATTGCACCGTTTTCTTTAATACCCTTATAAACACGGGTGATAAATCCAATATCATCATTTGGTGTGCCATAAGATGGAGCGTTTAAGTGAATGCCCCAGTCAGAGTAAAGATACTCGTCAATTGCATTCATTGCCTTTTCAGCACGCTCGCCAGTTGCAACACCAGAAACCACTGCCCAAGAATTAGATTCAAGATGAACTTTACCTTCTACATCTTCACTAGTACCAATTTTTACTCCGTTTTTAGTAATACCACGGATATACCAATCTTTATCCCAAAGGTGTGTTTCACAAGCGGTTTTAACTTTTTGTGCAACATCAGCATATTTGTTGGCATCTTCATTGTTACCATAGAATTTTGCTAGATCAATAAAGTTATCAAGTGCCCAGAAGTGTAGGAATGAAACAAGTGCACTTTCGCCACCGCCTAAGTTTAGGCAATCATTCCAGTCAGCACGAAGACCTTTACAAATACCTGTTGCACCAACTTGTTTAGTAGAAAAGTCTAGTATACGTTTCATATGGTCATACACAGAAGACTCTCCACCGTCAGCAAAGGTAACAATCTCATCAATAAAGCTAGTTTCGCCAGTCTCTTTAATGTATTCACATATTGCAGGAATAAGCCATAACGCATCATCAGAACAAGTATGCTCAAGCCCATGAACTAGGTCTGCCACGTTTGGTTCAGGTTTAACAGTAGGGGATTTGAAAGCAGGAACTTTTGGTTTGTTAGGATCAAACACACTTGGTTCAAATAGGTGCAGACCATAACCCGCATTAGTTAAGCCACGAAGTAGCTCAATAATACGTTGGCGGCATTTTTCTGGGTTTGAATGAGGAATACACATTGCATCTTGCGCAGTATCACGATACCCAAGACCAGTTCTTCCACCTACCTCAATAAATGAAGCGAAACGTGAGAATATAACGTTAATTTCTGATTGATACAAATTCCAAGTATTAATCATGGTATCCATACTATCGTTTGGTGTATTAATTTGTAGAGCAGAACATTTTTCATCCCAAAAACTAGCTAATTCAGCATATGCTTTATCAACGTTACTAAAATCAGAGTATTTTTTCTTGATTTCAGCGCCAACTTCACGTTTTCCAACACCAAGCATAAATACAACTCGAACTTCTTTACCAGCTGGAATAGTGATTTGTTTGTGTAAACTTCCGCAGTGATTATTACCAAGTTCATAGCTACCTGAAAGCATGCCATTCTCAACACCAACTGGGTTTGTTTCAGTGCGATAATTTCCGATAAAGCTATCACGAAGACAATCAAAACTGTCTGGTTCAAAGCTTGAGGCAAAGTAATGATATAAATGAGGGTTATAGAAATTATCGACCTCAATAATACCATCTTTATAATCTGAGCCTGAGCAGTACAAACTCATTTGATAATTTTGATTATCAATTTCAATTATGTTAAATGAAAATTCACAGTATGAAAAAAGACTAATTTTACGATCTTTATTGCCTTTATTCTTTAGTTTCACATCCCATAATTCAACTGTCTCGCCACGAGGAATAACAATAGTTTGAGTTGCCTCAATATCACTGTAATCACAACAAAATTTAGAGTAAGATAAGCCATGTCTACATTCGTATTTAGCTTGATCAAGTGGTTTGCCAACTGGTTGCCATGAAACAGACCAATAATCTTTTGTTTCATCATCACGAAGGTAAACATAGTTGCCAGGACGATCAAGTGGAACGGCGTTTGCTCTAAAACGAGTAATCCTGTGGTTTTCTGGTGATTGATAAAAAGTATATCCTCCTGCATTCTGAGAAATTACTGCACCCATTTCCTCAGTGCCAATATAGTTAGTCCAAGAAACAGGTACATCTGGCTTATTGATAACATATTCTCTTGCTTTGTTGTCAAAATATCCGTAATTCATTATGGTGTCCTCCTATTTGTTAATTAATTTTACTAATACAATTATTATATCATTAACCTAAACAAAAGGAAAGAGGGGAAAGCAAATTTTTATTTAATTTATTTAGAACAAAACCCTCCTAAAGTAGTAATCAAATTCTACAATAGGAGGGTTTAATACTAATTTTATTTAAAATGAAATTAGTATTAAAGAAAAGTCAATTCTATTAAAATATTATTTTAAAACAGTCACTGAATTTTGCATTCATCATATTTATATCACTAGTTTCTATTTCAACACATGAACCATTTTGATTAAATTTAACTGGTTGATTATTTCTAAGAATATTAATACCTTTTACTGATTTATCAATGTTAAATACAAGTCTTCGAGGGAAAGATGGTATTTCATCAAAATAGTAAAAAGCATATACATCTGAGCCTTTTTGAGTATAGGCTATTTTTTTATCATCACTGTTTTGATATGCTTTCGTTTCATAAATTCCTTCGCCATTTTCTTTTAGCCAACTACCAAGTTCACGTAAAGATGCTACACCGTTTCTAGGAAGTTCGCCATCAGGTTGAGCAGCAATATTAAGCGCTAAATTTCCGCCTTTTGAAACAACATTAAGTAACATATGCACCAAAGTGCGTCCTGACTTATAATTGTCGCAATAACGGTATGAAAATCCTTCACCTAAAGTAATACAGCTTTCCCAAGGAACATCAATTATTTGCTCTGGTATTGTTTGTTCAGGCGTTATTATATTTTCATATTCACCACCAACAGTACGATCGCAAACTATTAAGTGTGGTTGTGTTGTTGAACGAATTTTTTGAACAATCTCACCAAGACGAATGTCCTGATCTAAATTGTTAGGTGCAACCCATCCGCCATCTAACCACAATACATCAATTTTGCCATAGTTTGTTGTTAATTCAGTAATTTGTTTATGAGTATATTTTATAAACTTTTCCCATAACTCTGGGTGTTTCTTAATATCATAATTGACATTTCTAGTTTGGGCATCTGGGAACTTATCTGACCAGTAATATTTACAGTGCCAGTCTGGTTTTGAAAAATAAGTTGATATTGCCAAGCCTTGCTTTCTAAACTCATTATAAAGGTGACCTACCATGTCAGCATACTTATGTGTATGGAAAGGGCAAGAAGCATCAGTTATTTTATAATCAGTAGTTTTGGTATCAAACATGCAAAATCCATCATGGTGTTTAGTTGTGAATAATAAATATTTAAAACCACAATCTTTTGCTATTTCCGCCCAACGATCAGGTCTAAATTTAACAGGATTAAAAGTTTTATTTGCATTTTTATACTGTTGCTTAAACTCATCCATATCATCTGTCCAGTCAATACCTTGACGTGACCACTCTGCATCTCCGTCTGATAAAGGCCATGACTCGCAAATTCCTAATTGAGTTTCAGGTGCATAATGCATCATAAAGCCTAATTTCAATCCCATAAACCATTCAGTATGCTCTCTAACTTCTTTTTCCTTTGGAATAATATAGTTTTCAGGACCAGTGTAATTATGTACGCCTTCTGTAACAATAGTTTCGCTCATAATAACTCCATTTCTCAATGACATAAATTATATTAGCTTAACTATATTTATTAGTCATTGAAAATAAATATAGTATTATTCATGTAATTTAAAAAGAATAAGTTATATTAATAAAGTTATAATACTTTATTAATATAACTTTTGCTGACATTTTAGCATAGTCAATTTTTATTGTCAATATAATTGCTACATTTTCACACTAAGTTAATAATAAATCAAAAATCTTATCTTCATCGAATTTTTTACCTACTAAAAATGATTCTTCTTTCTCAAATGATAGCTTATTTAAAAAATCAGAATATATTTTTATTGCTTTAATAATTCCATTTTCAACATTAAGATTAACACTTAAAGTTCCTAAAGAGGTGAGTTTCTCTAGTGTTATTTCGAATTGGGGACTTTCGCCAAAAATCCAATCTTCACTTTTGTGTTTGCTGATTTGAGTAGGAATATAATTATCTTCGTTAAAATAAACAGCTTCCGTTGTAGAGCCATAAATCTTTGTGAAACTTTCAACCATTGCATTTATAACCATAGTTGTTTTAATATATGGATTTATGTCACAAAGGTTAACCACTCTACTTTTAATTGAAGAAATACCTTTTGACTTTAATTTTTGTACAGATGGTGTAAGCACCTTTGAAGCCATGTCACGGTTTACATCAACCATTATTGTCCCATGATGAAAATAATTACCATCTTCAGTGTAGTATGCTTGACCTGAAAATTTTCTATCATCGACTAATAAATCGTTTCTTCCAGAAAAAACAGCATTGATTCCTAAGCATTTAACCGCATTTAGAACAACTGATAATTGTTTTTCAACATCAGCATTTTGTCCCTTTGTTATAAATGTGTAATTTACATTGCCTTTATCATGAAAAACTGCACCACCACCAGAAATTCTTCTAGCAATCTTTATGGTTTCTTCTTTTGCATATTTCAAATTACATTCAGAATATGGATTTTGGTTTCTGCCAACAACAACTGTTTTATCATTTTGCCATATGAAAAGCAACATATCTTCATCAGCAGTTTTTAGCAAATCTTCTTCTAAGGAAAGATTATAGTATGGATTAAACTCTTTAGAATAGATTACTCTATTCATGTAGAGCTCCAATTGAAAGTCCTAAAGTAGCTTCGTGAATAACTTCACCTGTTGTTGGGTGTGGGAAAATTGTGTGAATTATTTCATCTTCTGATATATTGTTTTGAATAACAATAGTAAGTGAACTTATTAATGAAGATGCATCTGGACCGATGATTGCTCCACCCACAATTCTATTTTTGTCTAAATCTTTTATAATCTTAATAAACCCACGAGGTTCATTCATAGTTAAAGCTTTTCCATTTGCAGAAAACGGAAAACTACTAACCTTATAGTTTACACCTTCTGCTTTACACATTTGCTCTGTTTTACCAACCAACGCTATTTCAGGAGCAGTGAAAATAACATTTGGAACAACCGAATAATCCATTTCGCTCTCTTCACCTAAAATATTATTTACAGCAATCAACCCTTGGTGAGAAGCCACGTGTGCAAGTTGCATAATATTTGTAACATCTCCAATTGCATATATATGTTCTATATTGGTTTGCATTTTTGAATTGACTTGTATGCCTCTGCCCCTTGCATTAAGAGTTACACCTGTGTTTTCAATGACTAATCCATCCATGTTTGGCTCTCTGCCTATAGCTACTAGTACTTTCTCAGAAACGATAAGTGATTCTTTACCGTCTTTTTCAAAAACGACAATTACCTCATTATTTTCTGATTTATCTATCTTTAACACCTTAGACCCACTGTAAATTTTTATTCCTCTGTCTTGAGCAATTTGGGTTATTTCGTTAGACATGTCTGAATCAATGCATGCCAAAAGCCTGTCCATATATTCTACAACGTAAACTTTAACGCCAAAGTTGCTATAAATAAATGCGAACTCCATACCAATAACACCACCGCCAATAATGGTAATAGATTTAGGAAGTTTTGTATCATCAAGAGCTGATGTGCTGTTTAAAACAAAAGGCAAATCTAATCCTGGGATATTTGATTTTGATATTTTTGATCCTGTTGCTATAATAATATCTTTTGCGTTAATAGTATATGTGCCGTCTGTTGAAACCACACTTACGGTTTTAGTATCTATAAATGAAGCTAAGCCTTTTATTACGTTTACATTATTTTTTTGCATAAGAAAATCTATTCCAGAAACAAGTTGGTTTTTCACTTGGTTTTTATGGGAGATAACTTTGTCCATATCAACTACAACATCTGAAACATTAATGCCAAATTCATCAGCGTTGTTTGCACTATGACACACTTCAGATGATTTTACTAATGCTTTAGTAGGAATACACCCAACATTCAAACAAGTTCCTCCCATATATTCTTTTTCTATTAATGTAACTTTTATTCCTTTTTTTGCAGCGTATATTGCAGCGACATAACCCCCAGGGCCAGCACCAATTATTAATAGATCAGTTTGCATTTGTTTGCTTTCTGATTCATATGGATTAGTCATTGAACAAGTATTGTGCGGTGTTGAAGTTTGAGTTTCTTCATCAACTTTGAATAATAAGTCGCCAGAAGTAACTTC
Organism: Oscillospiraceae bacterium; assembly: GCA_032091455.1. Classification (GTDB taxonomy): domain Bacteria; phylum Bacillota; class Clostridia; order Oscillospirales; family Ruminococcaceae; genus Paludihabitans. The sequence continues at coordinate 14,165 of DAMDCT010000017.1, forward strand.
TTGTCCTTCTTCACAGCAAATTTCTTTAATAGTATATTGGCTCTCAGCTTTAATTGGCTTGTTGCCTTTTTTAGTTTCAACTTGCAAAAGAACCTGATCTTTTTCTACTGAATCATTTATATTTACGCATATTTTTCCAACTGTAGCTATTTTAGCACCAACTAAATTATTTAATTTAATATCCATTATAAGTTACACAGCTTTCTTTTAAATTATCATTTGTATAAAAAAAAAGTCTATTTTGATGTTGTTTCAAAATGGACTTTTTTATTTAAATATTTTCAATTAGTCAATAACAACGCCAGATTTAACAAGTTTAACGCCATTCTGTAGACAGTCGCCTACTGGGCAAGTTTTTTCAATAAATTCAGCAAATGCTTCTATTTTCTCAATTGGTTCATTAGTCTTAAAATGCATTATAAAGCGTATTTCTTGGAAACCGTTTCTTACATCAGCTAATCCCATAAAACCATCAGGATCTAAATCGCCTTCAAGTTCAACATGAAATCCATCTAGTTGAATTCCTTGTGCTTCAGCAAAAGCGAAAGCAACAATAGTTTGGCATGCACCTAAAGCACACAAAACTGCTTCAACAGGGTTAAGAGAAACGTTTGTACCACCCAAATCCTCAGGCTCGTCCATGATAATTTTAAATCCTCGAGATTCAGTATCCACTTGTAGGCCGCCAGGTAATTTTGTTGCAGTTGCTTTAAATGTAGTTAACATTATAATACCTTCTTACTCTATAAATTTTGGATAATTATCCAACTTCATTATATCAATGTATTTATATTAAGTCAATTAATTTTATTTGCATATATTGTTAATTTTATAAGTTCAAAGATTATTAGTATAAAGTGTTTAGCTTTGTCATGAAATAATTAGATGCCATTTACTAGCTAAACAGAATAATTGGCAAAAATAAAAAGTACGCCTTGAAAAGGCGTACTTTGAGATTATATAACTATCTTCTCTCTGCAAAACATTCGCTACAGTAAACAGGTCTGTCATCTCTTGGTCTAAAAGGAACTTTGCAATTTTTTCCACAACCAGCACAGGTTGCTTCAAACATTTCTCTTTCGCCTCTGTTATCACCACGGTTAGATGATCCATTAGCATTTTTACGAGCATTTCTGCAAGATTTGCAACGTTGAGGTTCGTTATCGAAACCTTTTTCAGCATAGAATTCTTGCTCTGATGCAGTAAATTCAAATTCAGCTCCACAGTCTTTGCAAATTAAAGTTTTGTCGTTGTACATTAAACAGTATACCTCTTTTTTAAAATATATGTCTAACTAAAAGTTAAACACTATAATTAGTTTACATTATAAAAACTAATTTGTCAAGTTAAATAAATAAATATTCTTCTTCTTAATGCTTATATTGATTTTCATCCCTAAATTGTTTAGGGGAGATACCATAAAGTTTTTTGAAAAGCTTTGAAAAGTAAAAATATTGTTCGTATCCAACTTTCTCGCTTACCTCTGAAACCATTATATTTGTATTGCAAAGTAAGTCTTTCGCATAATTCATCCTTAACTGTGTTATATAATTTGTAAATGTAATTCCAATTTCTTTTTTGAAAACTTGACTTAAATAGCTTGGGTTAATAGAGTAAGTATAGCATATTTGATGGAATGAAATCGGATAGGTAAAGTTAGTGTTTATATACTCTAAAATTTGTTTGAAGGTATCATTTTTAATTAAATCCATATTAATTTTATTTGAGGTGTGACCGCCGAGCATTTTTACAAGATAGGTAACCATATTATCAAAGGTTTGAAAATCTTCTATTAAAAAAACTTCATGCACAATTATAGCATCAAAGTAATTATCATCTACTCTATACAAAAGTGCCATGCAAACATTGTATATCTTTAATGCATTTTTTATAGTGTAGTCTTTTGGTTGAAGTAATGTTCTATAACTGCTTAATAATTCTAAAATACAAACTATGTTATTCTTGCAAGCATATATTTCAATTTCCTTAATATATTGGGAGTCGTTTTCACAAATGCTATGGTAAACCTCAAATTCACTATTTGTAGTTTCAAAGAAGTATGAATACACAAAGTTTTTTAAAGTATCAGAGGCAACAATTAGATCATTATTAAAATTTTTCAGAAGGCAAAAAGAAAAACCCTTGTTGACATCATTTTTTATTGCATCCATTAATTTATGCTGAAATGAAAGACTTCTCAACTTATTTGGATTTTCAAAGAAGTAAAAATATTCATTATTAGCGTTCTTAATCTCCAAAAAGTGAACGTCACTATCGATAAGTGACGAGATACTACCTGATCCAATTCCCATTGTAGCATTTTCGAGTGATATTCCTTCCTCGCAAAGTAGCTTGTTAAATTGAATAACGGAACTGTTGTTTTGGACTTCCATCATATACCAAAATGCTGAATGGAGCATTGCTCGCTTTTTTTCGAGTTTTTCTCTTAATGCATTTAAAATTTCGTTAAGTTCATCATCTTCAAATGGCTTTAAGCAATATGCTGATGCCCCATATGATAAGGCTTTTTGTACATATGCAAACTCCGCATGACCACTAATGACTACAAATTGTACCTTAGGTATAACTTCTTTTACCTTTTTCATCAACTCCAGACCATTTAGTTGTGGCATTTTAATATCAACAAATACAACGTCAGGTTTTAGAAGGCATATTTTATCATAAGCTTCTAAACTGTTTGTACAGGCTTCAAGAATTTGAAATCCCGCTGCTTCCCAGTCAATGCTTAGCATAAGGCTGTTTAAGACCATTTGTTCATCGTCAACCAAGATAACTTTAAAAGGCATATTTATCAACTCCTATAATCATCAGTGCATAGAATAATTAATTTTTAGTTTGTTAATGGTTATGTAAGTCTATATTACGTATCAGTTTTTGATATAATAGGCTCGCTAAGTTGTTTCATGTTAGCGTTGTTAGAAGGCAAACGTATTGTGACAGTTGTTCCCTTATTTACAATACTATCAATAGATATACAATATGTGTCACCATAAATCAATCGTATACGGTTGTTAATGTTATGAATGCCAATACCATTTGTGCTTTGAATATTATTTTGTGGAAATAAAAGATGTTGCTGAATTTCCTTGAGTTTTTGCTCGGGCATACCTTCTCCGTCATCAGATATTGTAACAATGAACATGTTTAATTGCATTTTTGCTTTAATCTCAAGATGGCAAAATTCATTATGTCCTTCAATACCATGTACAATAGCATTCTCTATAAGCGGTTGCAAAATCATTTTTGGTATCATGCAAGACATACATGATTCATCAATATCATAAGTAACATTAAAACGGTCACTAAATCGAAAAAGTTGAATTTCAAGATAATTTTTCCCTATTTTTAATTCATCGCTGAAACGAACAATGTTATCACCCTTAACACTATATTTAAATATAGTTGCAAGAGATTTTACTATATTAGTAATCTCAGGAATACCTTGCATTAACGCTATTCCCTTTATGCTTTCCAAAGTATTGTATAAGAAATGGGGATTAATTTGGCTGCGCAGGAAAGCCATTTCTATCTCTCCCTTGTTGATTTCAGCTTCATATAAAGTTGATGTTGTTTTTACAAGCTGATGTGTAAGTGTATCAATAGTTTCCAGCATTTTATTGAATTCCTTATTAACAATTTCAATTTCTTGACAACCTGTTAAATTGGTACGTATTTTTAATCCAGATAAATTACCAGAATTAATGTGTGATATAAAGCTTACTAGCTTGTTTATAGGATGGGTAAAATTATGAATAAGCAATACCCATAAAATTACAATTAAGATTAGGATTACTCCAAGTAATGCAAAAGTACTCAATTGATCTCGCATAATGCTATATATAAAGGGCTCGTTTTCCAAAATAGACACTATAAAAATAGGCATATCTTTTAGTGTTTCTATACGTAGATTATTTTTAGAATCTGGACTATTTAAATCTAAAGGAGAGTTAAGCTTTTCAATTTCTTCTTTAGCGTTATTACTTTTATTACTCCAAAATGGTTGCTGCATAGAGTCAAAAAGAAAAATTTTTGAACTTGATTTTTGGTATGAAGATTGATTAGTTGAAGCAAATGCATTATTGTTTAAAATAAGGTAAACACTACCAATCTTTTCATTAACCTTAATATATGTATCGGTTGAATAAACATTTTTACCAAGTACAAAATAAGGTATAGTGCCATTTTTTTGTTCATGGTAAAGCACATTGCTCATACAAAGTTGATTATTAGTAATGTCAAGATGAACGTCAAAATTTTTCGTATCAGAAACGTTATATGTTTTACCATACTTGTCAACGATAATAATGTCTAAGATATATTCGTTTAAGGATTGAAGATTTATTAAAGAAGAACGTGCTCTTTGATATGACTCGAATTTTTTAGGCTCTGTGTGTTCCATTAAAAAAAGTTGTACACTTCTATCAAAAGAAATTAAATCAGTTATTTTTGCTAAAGCATTATAGTTTGTATAGATTGTTTGCTTAAGTTGTCCAATGATTTCATCGGTATATTGAAGGTTTTTTTTCTTGAAAGTGTTCGAAATTTGTATTGTTGAGAACAGCATTACTACTAAAACCAAAAGAAATGTAATTGCAGAAACAATAGCAATCTGAATGTATATCTTACGTGACTTAAATTTATGTAATAATCTCCATTTAGAACGAAGATTATGATTAAATGTGTTTTTATCAGCTTTTGATTCGTCGCATTTCTCTTTCAGGTAAACCATCTCCCACATTCATATATAATTAATAATACCATGTGTGTATGTGAGAATCAACAAAAATGCCATAAATTTATTAAAATTCAACAATAATATATACATTTTAACAATAATAGTGTACAATAAACGTAAATAATAAGGGGGGAGATTGTATTTATGAGAAAAATAAGAATTATATTAATAATATTGGTTATTTGTTTTATTACCCCAATTTTAATTGTAGGTTGTGAACAACAATCGAAGAATCCATCAGTATTTACTAAAAAAGATAAAGAGCCAATGAATATATCAATAGCAATTTGGGATATTGGAACTGCTTTTAATATGGGTGAGCAGGATAAAATTCTTCAGAAAATACAAAAAAAGTTTAATATAGTATTTAAGCCTATAAACTTATCTAGAACTAATTGGACAGAGGAATTACAACGTTATGCTGCAGCTGGAAGTCTTCCTGATATTGTATTTAACGACATTATTAATACAGCTACATATGAAGCATGGGTTGATAAAAAAATTGTACGCGCTATTCCAAGCGATATGAGTAAATATCCCCTTTTAAAAACATATGTTGACAAAAAGGAAAATGAAATATTTCGCCGTAAAGACGGTGATTTTTATATGATTCCACGCCTTACATATTCATCTGAGGATATGTGGGCATTAGATCGTTGTGTTGTAGTGAGAAAGGATTGGATGGAGAGTTTGGGCATTGCTGATCCTCAAAACTTTTTTCAATTTAAAGAAATGCTTAGAAAGTTTAAAACTATGGATCCAGATAAAAATGGTGTAGATGATACTATGGGATTTACAGCAGTAAATATGAATTTATTAGAGGCTCTGTACCTTGGAATTTTTCCGGAACTGTCTAATATAGAACGTGGTTGGATGAAAGAGGATAATAGATGGATGCCAGTATATAATTCAAAACGTGTCGCAGATGCGCTTTCATGTGTTAAAGAGTTGTATGATGAAGGATTAATGAGTGCTGATTTTGCTTATCAAAATTCAACTCAAGCACGTGATGATTTTATTCAGGGAAAGGTTGGGGCAGTTGCTTCACAATATAATATATTAGCTGAAACTTATCATACACAGAATCCTCAATCCTCATTTACTGATATAGCAAAAGTTTTGCCAATGTGGAAAGCGCCAGATGGGGAACGTTATCGGTTTACAACAAGTTCAATTTGGTCAGAAAGTTATATTAGCGCAAATGTTAATGATGAAAAAATGGATAAAATTTTAGAACTATATAATTATTTGCTATCTGATGAAGCAACGGAACTCTTAAGTTTTGGAATGGATGAAAAGGATGCAATAATGAAACAAGTGCAAACTCAGTATCCTGAACAAGAATATCAAGACATAAAGGAAGTATATCCTTCAGTAGATGTTTTTAGAAACCTTGTTTCTTGGTGGGAAATGAAGGCATACAAGGACAATTTGCAAAATACTTTACAATATGGAGAAAAATCAGTAAGATATTCAATTGCGCAGCTTGAGTGGTACGGAAAAAATACTAAGAGAGTTAACTACAATTACGATATTATTTTTATGTCTACACCTTCAAAAAATCTGCTACCGACTCATAAGAATATACATAATGAAATGCTTAAAATTATTGTAGGAAGTCAACCTGCAAAAAAGGCATGGGAGGCGGCAATTACTAAAATAAGAAATGATACTACATTAAATCAAGCAATCGAAGAGGTTACAAATAGAGCTCAGCAAATGGGACTTTAATTATATCATTTTATATGTAATTTATTCTAAATATGTACTATATGTTCAATAATATGCCTTTTGATTATGTTTATTTTTTATGTATAAGGAAAACTATAATAATTGTATATATAATATATAACCATTGGCAATTACCAACTTTAAATTTAGGTGGTATTATAGTTACTATAATGAAAACCAAATAAATTTTTAGGAGGAAAATCATGAAAAATGTTAAGAGATTATTAGCAACTTTCCTTGCAACTGCATTGATGGTAACAGCCTTTTCGGGTTGTGCTTCAAAACCAGAAAGCAATAAACCAGCAACAGACACTTCTTCTAAATCGCAAGACGGTGCAGCAGAAGGTTCAAAGCTTACTGGTGAAGTAGTTTACTGGTCAATGTGGCAAGAAACTGAACCGCAGGCTGATATACTTAAACAAGCTATTGATGATTTTAAAAAGGCAAATCCTGATGTTAAAGTTACAGTTGAGTGGACTGGTAGAGGTGTAAAAGATTTAATTTTACCTGCACTTGAAAGTAAACAAAAAGTTGATATTTTTGACAGTGACCCAGCTAATTTATATAAAGCAGATCCTTCAAAGCTTATGAGCTTGGACGATTTTTATTCTTCTAAAGCGGCGGGTTCGGACAAGACTTTAAAAGATACTATTCTTGGCGGCTTAGTTGAATGGGATAAGGCACTTGGCGCAGAGGCTAAGGTTACAGGAAATCACTCAGTACCTTATGCACCATATGTAGTATCATGGTTTTACAATAAAGCATTGTTTGAAAAAGCAGGCATTACTGCAGCTCCAAAAACTTGGGAAGAATTTGACGCAGTATGTGCTAAACTTCTAGCGGCTAAAATAGTTCCAATTACTACTGACGATGCATATTTAAGTTTAATTTATAGCTATTACCTAGAGAGAGGTATAAGCGAAGCTGGTATTAAAAAGCTAGCTGTTGAAAACGGAGACTTATGGAAAGACCCTATGATTGCACAAACATTAAAGGCAGTCGAGGACTTTACTAAAAAAGGTTATTTCTCAAAAGATTTAAAGACAAACAAATATCCAGCTGGGCAAATGGAATTTGCACAAGGTCAAGCTGCAATGTACTTAAATGCTTCATGGTTCCCAGCAGAAGTGAAAGAAGCAACAGGTGCTGATTTTAAATGGGGACAGTTCCCATATCCAACTATACCAGGCGGTAGCGGGAAAATTACCGAAAATACTATTGGCGGCCAAGCATTTATGGTAAATGCTTCAACTGATAACAAAGATGCAGCATATGAGTTGCTAAGACATTTTGTATCAGATAAAACACAAGGAGCATTTCTTGAAAAGGGCTTAGTACCATGTACTACAGCAACTGATTGGCCTGCAACTGTTGCAGATCAAAAAGAGATTGTAAATCAATTAACAAGAAATGTTAACTGGGGTGCATCTTTCACAAGTGAATTTATTGACGGTGCAGTAAATCCTGAAATTGCTAAGATATTCTCAGGAAAATCAACTGCAGATAAATGTCTTGAAGAGATTATAAAACAATCTGGTAAATATAAGAAATAGTAACTAACAACTCCTTTGAAAGGCAGATGAAGTGATTTGTCTGCCTTTCATTTTAATTTAAAACAACTATCTCTATATATAAAAAATTATTTTTGAGAGGTGATGTTCTATGAAAAAAGGCGAGCGCAGAATGCTTATTTATTTTTTAGCCCCAATCGTTATAATATATCTTGGATTCTTTCTTTATCCCACTGTAAGAACATTTTTTATGTCACTATTTGATGTGCCTAATCTTTCAAGTTCAATGAACAAGTGGGAATTTGTAGGGATTGGCAATTATATATCACTTACAAAAAATCCGCTGTTCATTACAGCTTATGGAAATATCGTGAAAATATTAATTTTTGGTGGAATTGCAGTATTTCTAATTGCATTATTCTTTGCGTATATGCTTTCTACTATGGTTAAGGGTAAACGCTTTTCACGTGCAATCATATATTTGCCTAATATTATTACACCAGTTGCATTGGTTACAATGTGGACACAGTACATATTTAATAATAAATTTGGTTTATTACACAAAGTGTTTGACTTTTTAGGATTAAAAAGTTTAGCTGAAATACCATGGACATCAGCAGAAATGTCGTTTATTTCTATGCTTATTGCGTTTTCCTTTGGCTCTGTTGGATATTATATGGTTATATTCTTGTCAGGCATGGAAAAAATCCCTGTTGATTTTTATGATTATGGGGGATTAGAGGGTGCAACTAAGTTTCAGATGTTTTTTAAGATAACACTTCCTCTATTAAGAGATACAACAAGGACAGCAGTAATATTTTGGGGCATGGGTGCAATAAACTTTTTCCTATGGTCTAGAGTATTTAATGTAAATCCATTGGATCCGTCTACAATTGTACCTGCAACTCACATGTTTGCAATGGTATTTGGATCTGCTTCAGGACAGGTTTCAACAGGAACCTTGCAAGTTGGTACAGGTACTGCTATAGGTGTAATACTATGTATTTCTGCAACGCTGTTCTTTGGTCTTTGCAACTTGATTTTCAAAACAGAGAAATACGAGTATTAAAGGAGGGATAGTTTTATGGATATCAAAAAACAAACAAATACTAAAACATCAAAAATAGTTCGTTATATAAGCTATGCTGTTATTTGGTTATGGGTTGCGTTTACAATAGTTGCTATTGGCTGGATTTTTCTAGCATCACTAAGTACAACCAAAGAAATTTTTTCAAATAAAATACTAAATACTGGTTTTCATTTTGAAAGCTATTTAAAGGTGATAGAAAAGCATAACATTCTTCGCTATTTTGGAAACAGCCTTATATATACTACTGTTGGTTGTGTTGGTGCAATTTTAATCAGCGCTCCAGCATCTTATGCACTTACTCATGTATTTAAGGGAAGACATTTAATAAAATCCGCATATGCTTCAACAATGGGAATTCCAGGGGTTATGTTAATGATTCCAATTTACATGATTATCGGAAAACTCAATCTTACAAAAAATATTTGGGTGTTAATGTTAATATACATTTGTATTTCTATACCATTTACAGTGTTTTTTCTGTCTAGTTTTTTTTCAACAATACCAAAGGAGATACAAGAATCTGCACTGGTTGAAGGGTGTTCACACATTAAGGCATTTTGGAAAGTGATATTCCCACTAGCACAACCAGGATTAATTACAGTGACGATTTTTAATTTTATAGGGCTATGGAATGAATACATGTGGGCATTAATATTTGCTAACAGCTCTCAAAAGCGTACGCTTGCATTAGGTTTGCAGGCAATTGTTGAATCAATGCGATATTCAGGAGATTGGTCAGGATTATTTGCAGCAGTAGTAATTGTTTTTGTACCAACGTTCATATTATTTATATTTTTATCAAATAAAATTATGGGTGGTATAACTAGTGGTGCTGTAAAGGGTTAAAAAGTATTAGGGGGAATTTGATATGAAACCAATTTTGTTCTATGAAAAGCTAAAAACTCTTCTATCGGATATGGGAGATGAATCATCTGTTCCGTCAATCTCAAATATGATTAATGTTCAAAATAAGACAAAAAGTCATTTAAGTGAGGATGATGGCTTATTTATTTCATATGGAATTTTGCCAAATTCATATCCATATAAGCAACGCAACACTTATACTAGAGATTTTGAAATGGGAGAAATTGATGTTGCAGTTTTGGAAAATGACCTTATAAAGGCAACCTTTCTAACATCTTTAGGTGGAAGGTTATGGTCACTTATTGATAAAATTACTGGTGAAAATCTTTTATATACCAATGATGTAATTCGTCCAAGTAATTTGGCAGCTAAAAATGCATGGTTTAGTGGAGGTGTCGAATGGAATGTGGGAATAATAGGACATACTCCTTTTACAACAGAGCAGATGTTTGTGGGAGAGCTTAAGACAGATGATGGGGATCCTGTATTACGTATATATGAGTTTGAACGGATAAGAAAAATTACATATCAGATGGATTTTTTCCTTACAGAAGAATCAAAGTTTTTATTTTGCAGAATGAGGATATGTAATGACAATGATACGTTAGTTCCTATGTATTGGTGGAGTAATATGGCAGTTCCAGAATTTGAGGGCGGCCGAATTATTGTACCTGCAAATGAAGCATTTACATCGAGTAGGACGGGCGTGTATAAAGTAAATACACCTGTTGTTAATAATATAGATGTTAGTATGTATTGTGATATTCCACAATCTATTGATTATTTTTTTGATATTAAGTATGATGAAGTTAAGTTTATCGCAAATGTAAATTGTGATGGATATGGACTAATACAAGCGTCTACAAGTAGATTAAGAGGAAGAAAGTTGTTCTCATGGGGTCATTCAGGTGGTTCAAATAGATGGCAACAATATCTTACTGAGCAGGCCGGCCCTTATATTGAAATTCAAGCAGGAGTTGAAAAAACACAGTATGGATGTATTCCTATGCCACCAAATACAGCATGGGAATGGATTGAGATTTATGGTGCAATTAAAACTCAAAGGGCATTTTCAGACTACGCTGTGGCAGTTGAAGATGTTAAGCAAAAACTCACTCAAGAGGTTGATTTTAATTCATTAGAAAATATGCTTGTGAAAACAAAGGAAAGCATAGCAAAAAAACCTGCAAAGCTGATGCAAAAGGGAAGCGGATATGGAGCATTAGAAAATATGATACGCAAACAACGTGGAGAAACTCCAATTGCACCACATTTAGATTTTTCTGATTGCGACTTAGAACAAAAACAATGGTTGAACTTATTGGAGCATGGATATTTTGATGATATGGATACAAAAGCGCCCCCACAAAGCTTTATGGCTGATGAATACTGGTTTGAACCACTCAAAAAATCAGTTGAGTGTGTTAATGCAACAAACTGGTATGCACAGTATCAACTAGGCTTAATGTATTTAAATAAGCAATTAATAGAAAAAGCTAAAGAGTGCTTGAATAATTCTCTTTTGCTAAAAGAAAATTGCTGGTCATATCATACACTTTCAATTATTGCAATGGAACAGGGAGAGTACAATCAAGCGACATATCTTGCATATAAAGCAACACGAATGATACCAACAGATTTAAGTCTTGCAAAGGATTGTACAAAGATATTGCTTGATTGCAAACAATATGATAAGCTTATGCAACTTATTGAAAGCTATCCTTATTCAGTGGCAAATGATGCAAGAATTCAGATGTATAAGGCTTTTTGTTTGTTGGAAAAAGGCAATGTTCAATTGGCTGATGAGATATTGAACCGTAATGGGGGATTGGTAGTACCCGATATTCGTGAAGGAGAACTAAGTATTACTGATTTATGGTGTGAAATAGAAAAAATAAAAAATCCATCTCTTGAAATATCCGAGCAAGATATTCCCCTACAGTTTAATTTTAGAGCAAATTAAAAATAAGATTATTAGTTTAAATAAGAAGAGCATATTAGTGATAAACTGAAATGGAAACAACTAATCCATTTAACACAGTTCACACTAATATGCTCTTTATTTTATTTATATCGATACTTTTTACTTTGCATCAAAGGCAGAAAAACAAGAGTCAAATATGCTTGCACATTGAATTGTATCCTTTTGAGGAATAACATCACTTTCAAGCTTACCAGCATTAATACAATCAATTACTTCTCTAATTTGATATTCAAATCCATTAATTAAAGGATAACTAAATTTTTCCTCCACACCATTTTCATCAATAAATATGCATTCAGATGAGTAATGAGGATTTTTAATATAAATACGTCCGTTTGTGCCATATATGTTTAACTCACTTTGTACATTAGCAGTCATAATGCAATTAAGATTTGCAACACAGTTGTCAAATTCAAGTATCATGCTATCAACCTTATCAACATTTCCAAGAGATGATTTTGTTATAACTGATTTAACTTCTTTAAGATTTTCATTTATTAGATAAGTCATAATTTCGATTGCATAAACACCAATATCAAACATTGCACCACCTGCAAGTTTAGGATTATACATACGATTTTCAGGATTTTGTTCTGCTTTAAAGCCAATCAAGAAAGTTGCAAGGTCAATTTCTCCAAGTCTACCACTCTCAATCCATTCTTTTGCCTTGTTTATTGTAGGCAAAAAGCGTGACCACATAGCCTCCATTGCAAAAAGTCCTTTTTCTTTAGCACGAGAGAACACCTCTTGTGCTTGACTTTCATTTAAGACAAACGCTTTTTCGCATATAAAAGGCTTGTTATGTTCTAAACAAAGCATAGCATTGGAATAATGAAAATTATGCGTTGTTGCAATATATATTGCGTCAATATCATCACATTTAAGCATTTCTTCATATGATTCATAATAGCGTTCAAGTTTGTTTTCCTGTGCAAATGTTTTTGCTTTATCAGGTGTATTGCTTGCAATTGCAATAACCTTTGCATTATTTACTAGCTTAACAGCATCACAAAATTTGTGCGCAATATTTCCAGCTCCTATAATTCCAAAGTTAAATGATTTCATGTAATATCCTCTAGTCTTTCTTGTTTTATTAATTGCACGTTTTTGTTAATGTTAATTATAATCTTA